>CALBVO010000001.1 GCA_937970115.1 Minisyncoccota bacterium
TACAGAATCAAGGTCTACCAGAGTATGAACAAGTTTATCTGTCACAACAATCACTCTTTCCACTCTAGCCTATCGAAGTAACAACTACCCCGTGACTTTAGTCCGGGGTAGTTTATTTTATTTATGATTTAATAAATAAAAACATACATTATGAAAATTAAACACGGGAATACACGTACAGTATTTGTTTTTAATAATTTTGTAATAAAAATTCCAAGTATTATCCGCTTTCTATATTTTAGAAGAGATTATTTAGATCTTAAAAAACATGGAATCAAAACAGGTAAAGATTATGTAAAATATCTTTTTAAATATGCCAAGCGTGATTTTAATTATGGTCTTAATGCAAATAGAGTAGCCATTAGTTCTTATAAAAAATACAAACCAAAATTCGTACCTAAAATATTTTTTAATATTGGAAATTTAATTATTTTCAATAAGAAAATGGAAGGTGAAAAATATAATCCATATGATAAAAATAGTTTTATTAATTCGTTTATAAATTTTGACGAGTATTTTCATCAAAATTGGAAAGATGGATTATATTCCGGTCATGATATTTGGACAGAAGATTGGGTAAGAACTGATACTGGATTTATTTTGATTGATAATGGTGGAAATTTTTCGACACTTTTAGCTAAAAATAAAGAAAAAGTAGAAAAAATTTTAAAAAAAGAATTTCAAAAAGCGACTACGTAGTCGCTTTTTTTATTTGTATCAGTAAACTACATATATGAAATACATAGACACCCACGCACATATGAATTTTGTCATTTATGATGAAGATCGAGCTGACGTCATTAAGCGTACTAAAAATGATAGTGTAATGATTATTAATGTTGGAACACAACAAGACACCTCAAAACTGGCCGTAGAGTTGGCCGATCAACACGACCATCTGTACGCTATTGTTGGGCTTCATCCGATTCATACCGTTTCACATTTTCACAATCATGATGAGGTTGGCGAAGATGGTGACGAGTTTACTTCTCGTGGTGAGGTTTTTGACATTGACTACTATCGAAACCTCGCGCAATCATCTGGCCGTGTTGTTGGGGTAGGTGAATGCGGATTAGATTATTATCGTAACACCCACGAAACACGTACTGCCCAAGAAACAGCATTTCGCGGACAGATTAAATTGGCTCTTGAATTAGATTTACCACTGATGTTACATATACGTCCATCAGAGGGATCTATGGACGCGTATGAGAATGTTCTGGAAATTCTGCGTGAATATGTAGGGAAGGGTAACTTGCGAGGCCAAACGCATTTTTTTGCAGGAACACCAGAAATAGCACAACAATTTATCAATCTCGGTTTTTATATTTCGTTCACAGGTGTTATCACCTTTGCAGGAATGTATGAAAAACTAGTAAAGGCTGTTCCGATGGATCGTATCCTCTCTGAAACTGATGCGCCGTATGTCACCCCACATCCATTTCGAGGACAACGTAATGAGCCTTCGCATGTTCGAGAAGTTTTGGGTAAAATTTCTCGAATTAAAAAAGTAGACGAAGAAGAAATGGCAAGACAAGTCATGCAAAATGCAAAAACACTCTATAAAATATTATAGATTTTGACAATTTTTCGATTCATTGTTATTCTAATGATAGAAAATTAATCAAGTAAAATAAAATTTATGAAGAAGTCTATTGTTTGTAGTACCTGTGGTTCTACCATGTTGATTGCCGCACATATGGCAGCAAGTGTTGCATATGCTCATATTGATCCAGATCATGATTTTGTAGTAGATAAGGCAAAGAGATTAGCTCAAATGAGTGAGCTACCAGTGGTTGGTGTTGAATCAAAAAAAAAGCCATCAAAAGAAAATTTACCAAAAGAAGTACTAACGCTTTTCGGAATAGTTCCTGATGAAATAGAGTTACCGTTTGTTGAGTTTGAAAGAATTTTAATTCCGGTAAAGTTAAAGGAAAAACATATCTTTCCAAAACATAGGATTTCTAATTTCCATTCCCAAAAAGTGATTGGTAGGTTAGGTCAAAAAAATATCTACCATATTAGACAACCTCGAAGTAAATAACAATATCAATATAGAAGACCTATTATTGAGTCGTAACATAAAGCATCCAAATTGGATGCTTTTTTATTGCCATTTTTTATTAAATCCGTAGTATAAGTAGCGTATGAATATTAATAATACACAGAGTTCTCAAGAAGGTGTTTACACACCGGAGCCACGTGTTTACGAAATTGGGTATTTACTTGCACCAACCGTAAACGAAGGGGACCTTACAAACGAGCGCGATGCGCTAGTGGCTCTTATTACTAAATTTAAAGGTATTGTAATTTCGGAAGAACAACCGGGGTTGATTGATTTAGCCTATGATATGACTAAAATCATCAATAATAAAAAACATACCTACTCTCAGGCATATTTCGGGTGGATCAAGTTTGATATTACTCCAAATGTAATTGAAATATTAACCGAAGAAGTAGAAGCGGTAGAATCTCTTTTGCGATCAATTATGATTAAAACAGAGCGAGAAAATACTATTGTTTCAGATCAGCCATATCGTCTTGCACGATCACATAATCAATCTGAGGAATCAGAAGACGAAGATGATGATATCGTAGAAGCACCAGTTACAACAACTAACGAAGCTTCAGAAGAAACATCTTCAGAAGCAGATGATCTTACAAAAATCGAAGGTATTGGTCCAAAAATCGCAGAAGTATTTGCAGCAAATGGAGTAAAAACATTCGAAGATCTATCAGCATCAAAGGTAGGAGACCTACGGACAATCCTTGCTGATAATGGATTATCTGGGCACGAACCAAAATCATGGTCTAAACAAGCAACGCTTGCAAAGCATGGTAAATGGGACGAACTAAAAGTTCTTCAGGACGAATTAGACGGAGGTAAATAACCAACGTTAATTCTGATATACTAGAGACATATTATTCGCTTAAGCTATAACTATTTATGTATCTTAATAAAGCAACAATTATTGGAAATCTTACTCGTGACCCGGAAATGAAAACTCTTCCTTCTGGAATCAAAGTAACGAATTTCTCATTAGCAACAAATAGAGTATGGAAAGACGCTGCAGGTCAAAAACAAGAAGCAGCTGATTACCATAACGTCGTTGTATTTGGACGTCAGGCTGAAACATCAGCACAATACCTGAAAAAAGGCTCACAAGCCATGGTAGAAGGGCGTATGCAAACACGATCATGGGACGACGCAGGATCTGGAAAGAAAATGTACCGAACCGAAGTTGTAGCAGATAGCGTACAATTTGGATCTCGACCTCAAGGTGTAGCCAGCATGGCTCCGCAAGGTGGAAACCCTGTCGCAGCTCCTGCAGCACCAGCAATGGATACGATTGAGTATCCGGAAGAGGATATTAATCCAGAAGACATCCCTTTTTAGTTTTTAAAAATCTTTTTAAGAAACTTTTTCGTCATTACAAAAATAATATTTATTCACTGTATTTAGATACAGCTCATAAATATGATTTTCTATTCCTTGAATTTTCTCAAAAATAAATTTTAAAAACATTGATACTCCTTTTTAATACATTAGCGAGTTTTAATTATTAATCATAACTAATCTCAGTAGGGTGTATAAAAATATTTCATAGTGAAATTTTCAAAATAAGAGCGAGAAATTTGAAATAAAAATTATTCGTAGCATCGTTACCATCATTTTTAATGAGAATTTTGCAGCCTTATTTTGGGAATTGTAACTGAAATATTTTTGTACATCATGCTGAAAACTAAAATATGAAACAACACTGCTATTTCAAGCAAAACAATATTAAACATATTGATTACAAAGACACAGAGTTGATCAAAAAATTCCTTACGCCAAACGCTCGAATTATGGGACGAAAGCGAACAGGAACATCTGCAAAGATGCAACGACAACTAGCAACAGCTATCAAACGATCACGATTTATGGGATTATTACCATATATCAAGTCATAAAAACACCGAAAGGTGTTTTTGTTTGGTATAATTATTTATATGAATATTTTTGAATCAGGATTTAATAAAATAAAGAATATTAAACAGGAAGTAAAACGAGCTAAAGATGAATTAACAGGGAATGTGACACCTCTTGATTATTCACAAGATGAAATTAAAGCCTACGAACAACGTAAAGCAGAAGTAAACGAAAAATTAATTACAGAAAAAGAACAAAAAATACTCAATGATATTCCATCTCGCGAAGAACTTCATGAAATGATACAAGCTGATCGAGAACAAAAAACATCAAAATCAAAAGATTCCGACTATGACGTTGCAGCATAATAAAACCACTCAGGTGAGTGGTTTTATTATTTTGTAAACAATATATGAAACAATATACCTAATGCAAATAACAATCCAAAAAATCTTAATCCCATTATAAAGCCGCCAATAAGAACACTCAAAACGATACCTAACATACTATTAGACAAAATACTCAGATCTGCTGATCCATATTGAACAAAAAGAAAAGAAGCAAGAGATATAAGTAATGAAATTAAAATAACTATATATTTATTTTTCTTAGTCTTTAGAATTTTTGCAATTTCATATCCTCCCCAAATTAATCCAATGCTAAATGCTAATGTAATATAATAATAAAATAACATGTTTATGCTTTACTTACGCGTTCTGTATATTCACCTGTATCAGTATTTACCGCAATAACATCTCCAACATTGATGAATAATGGAGCTGTTACTTTGAGACCCGTTTTGGTCGTAACCAATTTGTCTCCACCTGTTGCAGTGTTTCCTTTGATTGCTGGAGGAGCTTCGGTCACTTCTAATTCGATCTTAATCGGCAGATTCACTCCTGTGATGATCTCTTCGTCATCGTCATTCGTAAATACTGAAAATTCTACTGAATCCTGTTCCATAATGTAATTACGTGCATTACCAATGGTATCACCATCAATAACAAAACGATTTGATTTGTCGCCTTCGGCATGGAACCAAAATTCTTCACCTTTTGCGTAAATATAGACATAGTTCTTTTTCGACATATCTGCCTCGTGGACTTTGTCTGACATATGAAAAGTATGTTCGATAACACGTCCATTCATCAATGATTTGAGTTTAGTTTTATTTACTGGTTTGTTTGCTTGCTTTCGTGATACTTGTGCTGCGACAACTTCGTATGGTTCATCGTCAACAATAATATATTTTCGTTCTTTGATTTCATTGTAGTTTAACATGTTGTTAATTCTAATAGGGAAGAGATATTTCTGCAAGAAAAAACAGCATCATGGTGACGCTGTTAGAGTAAGCTTTTCAGAGTAAATACTAATTTCATTTTTTCAATTGAATTCCGTAATCGATCTTGAAAATATATTCTATTTTCAGTAATAGATATTTTCTTAATAATAAAAATAGCCACTTTTTTGGTACAAGAGTTTTTCTTGAAAACCGTTGTCTGGGAAATTTCTTTTAATTGACCAAAGACACTAAAGGTAATCCTACCAATAAAATAATCTTCTCTATTTTTCTTGATAAGGGTATATTGGAAAAAAGTATTTCCCGAATATACAAAGAGTGATTGATACTGAAATAAAAATTATAAAATTCAACATATTTTCAATTTAAAGAGTTAGACTTAATATAATTAAACACCTTATTAATAAATAGGTCAATTAATTTTCTTAATTCTCGATCATCAAAAAAGTACTAGTGAATTTAGATTATTTCTATGAGTTCAAGAAATTAAACTATATCAACAATTTTAATCCTTACCTCATGTTTACCTATAAATACGGAATGCTCAATATGCCCAATAACCGTACATGGATGTTGCTCAGTTGGTACACATGGAAAGTCCTCTGGCGTTTTAAAGAAAGTAATAGCACGAACTTTTTCACCTTTAGAATTTTTGAACCATATTTCTAGATGCTCTTTGGTTTTACCAAATTGTCCAACATGCTCTGGGACAATATCTTTAAACATGAATAATGGTTTTTCATTTCCTATTCCAAATGGGGCTAATTGAGCGACACTTTTAATCGTATTGATTGTTACATCATCAAGAGATAATTCTGCATCAATTATTTTTTCTTTAACTTCTTTTTCACTAATTTCTTTCTCTCTCTTACTAAAGGCAATATCGAGTCGTTCCTGTAAAAAATGAATCTCATTTTTGTTACAATTGAATCCTCCAGCTTCGGCATGGCCACCGAATCCCAGAAACGTATCTTCCTCTGCAGCAGACATGATATCTACCAAATGATGACCATTGTAGGTTCTACATGAACCTTTGATTTCTCCATTTTCTTCACTCCATACAAAAACTGGCACCTGATATTTTTCAACCAGTTTTGACGCAACCAGTCCTAAAATTCCGGCCTGCCAATCAGGAGATCCAATAACAAGAACATGTTCAATATCTCGACCTTCAAGTTTCTTATAGGCTTTTTTCATGGTTTGTGCTACAAGTTTTTTTCGTTCATTATTTAATTTTACGAGATGTTTTACATGCGTCTGAGCCTCGATATCATTTTTCGACATAAATGTGTTAAATGCATCTTCAGGATGACTCATACGTGAAGCTGCATTAATTTTTGGCGTGATACCAAAGGCGATGTCTTCGGCTGACAAATAATTGATCGCAATACCAGCATCCCAAACGAGTTTCTTTAACCCAGGACGTTTTGTTTTTTTAATGACCTGCATTCCATATTTTGCAAAAATACGGTTTTCTTTTTGCAAAGGAACCAAGTCAGAAATCGTTGAGATAGCTACCATATCGAGTAACCATTTTTCCCAACCATCGTGAATAGAGAATTCCTCACCATGTTTTTGGACGAATCCTTGAATAAATTTATACATTACCCCACAACCACACAGCATTGGGTCAGGATAATTACAGGCGTCTTGTTTTGGATTAATCAAGAGAAATGGCTCTGGAAGATTTTGCGTCTCATCATCATTATGCAATGGAAGGTGATGATCAGTAATAACGAGGTCTATATCGTTTTCCTTGCACCAATCTGCGGCCGCATGAGCGGTAATTCCAACATCAATAGTGATAATTAATGTTGTGCCTGATTCCTTTATTTTTTCCAGCGCTGCAATATGAATTCCGTATCCTTCGTCATGGCGATGGGGAAGATACACATCATAATTCTCGTAGTTAATTTTATCCAGTAATGTTGCCAATATTACTGAACCAGGAATTCCATCGGCATCATAATCTGCATAAATGGTAATACGTTCGTTTTTTTGTATTGCTGAATATAAACGTTTGATTCCTTGTTGTATGTTGAGAAGAAGAAAAGGGTCGTGATTATCAGTGTATTTTGGATTAATAAATCCTTCTGCATCTGCAGCAGTATTAAGACCTCTGTTGATCAATAATTGAGAAACAAGAGGTGAGTAATTTTCAAGAAGCTTATGATCAGAATTAATCACGTCGGCATGAGTATAGGTATTCATAATGTTCAGTATATCACGCTCCTTACCATTCTTTGGTATACTTTTATATATGTCAGAAAAAACAGTATTTAAAAAAATTATTGATGGAGAAATCCCATGCCATAAAATTTATGAAGATGAGAATTTTTTAGTATTTTTAGATACATTCCCTAAAAATCCGGGTCATACATTGGTAATTCCAAAACAGGAAACCCTGTGGGTTTGGGATGTTCATCTCTATGGTGATTATTTTCAATTGGTACAAAAAATTGCTCAGGCACAAAAGAAAGCTTTTGGTATTGATATGATATTGATGCTCGTTCATGGTGAAGAAGTACCTCATGCACATGTACACCTGCGACCACAAATTGAAAATGATGGTAGCGAAAAAGATTTTGTTAACATTGCTGAAAAAATAAAAAAAGCCCTTTAATAAAGAGCTTTGTTTTAGATTTTTATTTATGATGTGCTAATTGCTTTATTTTTAATTATATCTAATTCAATAAGAACATTTTTTAAGTCGATATATGCTATAGCGGCTCCTTCTGCAAAATTATATGTCATTGTTGCAGAAAATTTTTCCATTTCATCTTGATCAGTTATTGTTAGTTTAACTCTTTTTAAAATGGTTTGGAATTCATTTTTTAAGGATATAAAACTAGGTGCATTGAGAGCTTGGGTTATTTCATTCTGTTTTGAAACTAGGATGCTTGCTTCTCTCCTATTTTTCATTGCTCTATCTGCATTATTTTTTACGTCAACCTGTAATGATTTTATTTTTTGAATTTCTTTAAAGTAATTGTTAAAGATTTCTTTTTCTTTATCATTTACGAGTTTAATTGATTTGTCCATGTTAAATTTTTTTTATATTAATATTTTTTTTAATATACCATATTATATTAATAAAAAAAGCCAGATTACTCTGGCCTTGATTGTGTTATTAAATTATTCATTTGTTCAATAAGATTCCTGAGACCGCTCATATCATCTCTGCGGCTGTGAATACTTTCTTTCTCTTGGAAACGTTTTCTTTTGTTTCGTATAACTGCAAAGAAATTTGTTACCGTTACTGTCGCGCCTATACATTCATTGTTTTTCGGTAGGGTTCTGATAAATTCTTTATTAAAACCATTTTTTAATGCTAATTGATGCGCATTGTTATAAAGGTTAATAATATTCTGTGTTTTAATCTTCAAAATGTCACCAAAAATAATTTCATTTTCTGGGCTTAGTTCGAAAGTATTAAAACCCTGAGATCTTCCAATTTCATACAAGAGATCCCCATAGTTTTCTGAAACCCTTATTAGGTCAACGATAGTGTAATTTTTTGTAAAATCTAAAACCTTGTCGAGAATTTGTTGTAGTTCATCTTTACCC
Organism: Minisyncoccota bacterium; assembly: GCA_937970115.1. Taxonomy (GTDB): domain Bacteria; phylum Patescibacteriota; class Minisyncoccia; order Phycocordibacterales; family UBA1006; genus UBA1006. Next base: position 8,781 of record CALBVO010000001.1, read on the forward strand.
ATTTCTTACCTCCATAATTCTTTTCTTAAGATCCTTAATTAATGTAGCTTTTGCTATCCGGCTTTCAATTGCATATTGTAGGAATGTTTTCAAGTTTCCTATTTCAACTAATAACCAAAGGTTAAGTACGACAGAAATTATCAACATCCTTCTCAGAAGAGATACTTCCGTTAGAATGCCTAATACTACCGTTACGATGCAGAATGCAATAAAGACTACAATTTTGTGTTTTAATTTCATATTTTCTATTTTAAGTTCTTTTTCTATAGTACAATTAGATTCATGTTGGTCAAGCTTCTCGGCTCAATTTCATTAGGGTTTATCCTTGGAGTATTAATTCATTCAATTTTTATTTCAGATATTGTTTCTGCTAAATTCTTATTTATACTGTGTTTGATTGGTATTTTTCTCCTATTTATTTCAGAAAATAAATACTTTCTCTACGGTGGAATATTTTGTTTTGGTATCGCATTAGGATTGTTACGTTTTACTTATTCATTATCACCAGAGAGAGCAAGTATTTTAGATATGTTTGTTGCTGAATCTGAATCTGTGACAATATATGGAACCATTACATCTGAACCGATTCAATATGAATCGTATACTCAGTTTATTTTAGATTCAGAAGAATTAATAACACATGGGCAGGAAACACTCTCCTTAGATACTCAGCTATTAATTAAAACTGATACCTACAGTGATTATGAATATGGTCAGGAAATAGTCGTACAGGGAGTATTGGAAAAACCAACAGCATTTGTAACTGATACCAATCGAATATTTGATTATGAATCGTATCTTGCAAAAGATAATGTCTATTACATTATGAAATACGCTGACACTATGATTTTTGACAGAGGAAAAAATAGTATTAAGCGTAGTTTATATGCACTAAAAAATGCATTCCTCTATCAAATTTATCGGATTATTCCTGAACCAGAGTCTGGATTACTTGCAGGGATTTTATTTGGTCAAAAGGGAGCCTTAGGAGCAGATTGGGAAGGTAAATTTAGAATTGTCGGGCTTATGCATATTGTTGTATTATCGGGATATAATGTCTCATTAGTTATTCAAATATTTACGAAGGCACTACGCTTTCTTCCTTTGGGTATTCGTTCGTTATTAGCAGTTCTGAGTATTATCACGTTCGCTTTGCTGGTTGGGGCTGGTCCAACGGTGGTGCGGGCATCAATTATGGCAGTGTTTATTGTTTTGGCTGATATTTTGGGTGGTCGTTATCATATTTCTCGAGCATTAATTATCGCTGGAATTATTATGGTGATTATCAATCCAAAAATTTTATTTTTTGATATTTCATTTCAGTTATCATTTTTAGCCACCTATGGATTAATTGTATTATCACCTTATTTAGAAAAGAAATTTTTACGAATCCCTAATATATTGGAAATGCGGTCAAATGCAGTTGCGACTATTTCCGCCCAGGTTATGGTGTTACCTTTGATTATATATACAATTGGTGAATTCTCGTTAATTTCTCCCTTGGTTAATGTATTGGTTTTGTTTGCTGTG
>CALBVO010000002.1 GCA_937970115.1 Minisyncoccota bacterium
TCGATAAGATCTTCTATGGAAGTCTTGTCGTATTTGCAACAATTATATATTGCAGTAAATAAATAATTTTATATGTAAGTCCAGATAATTAATTGTCTAGCTTTTCTTTTTCAATACAAAAAGACTCATATAGGATGAAGATTGAAGAGGCGAAGAAAATGAGCGCGAGCGGTACTGACGTACCGTGAGCGCTCTTTTTCTGAAGACGACAAAAATATTCGCCTATATGAGGTTTTTTACAATTTCTTCTAAATTGCGACGAGCCAACAAACCAGTCCTCTTAAATACCTGTTCCCCATTCTGGAACACAACCGTTGTTGGAATACTCTTTACCGAGAATAGTGCAGATAATTCATTCTCTACATCAATATCAACCAGAGTGATATTGATACCTGATTCCCCATGAGCATCTGCCACATCATGAATCAATGGTTTCTGCATTTTACAGGCTCCACACCAACCAGCCGAAAAGGTCATTATTGTTGGTTCCTTATTATTAACAACATGGGTATCAAAAAATTCTTTATTTACAAAAGGTGCTTTTATTCTCTTTTTTCTTTTAAATAGATTAAACATAATTTTATAATCGACATGACAGCTCTAAGGCCGAAATATCTCTATCGGTTAATTCTCCTTTTTGGTTATCGTCATTGAGTAAGTAATACATTACTGAATGCTGGTCATCGATATGATCAATACCCAATACATGACCAAACTCGTGCACGAGTAAGGTACGCAATTCATCGAGCCCGTCATAGCTATATACATTAATCTCAGTTCCATCAGTATTCCCTGCATCAAATTCCTGACCTTCAATAAACAAATCATTGTATTGATGTACGTCTTCGTTGTACTGATTAACCTTGGTATTATTTTCATCAGCGAGTTTATTTACCTCAGTAAGGAGTCGTTTAATCTCATTCGCCTGGCTATCTAATGATTGTGCTTCTTGTTGGAGTTTATTAAATTCTGGTTCAGGAGCTCCTCCGCGTTCATTCCAATAATTAACATCTTGTTCATAGCGTGCGAGTTTTGTTTCATATGAACGCACCGCTCCTTCATATCGATTCACAGCTGTGTCATAACGCGATTGAATTGAATCGAGAGAATCTTGGCGAGAATCCAATGCGTCTTCTAGTTGATTTCCTTGATAGAGTCGTGCCTGCTCTTCACTCCAAATAAGGTTTACCTTGAAATCAGCATCAGGAACATATTGAAAGAGTTCTTTTCCTACTGCGATCTCCCATGGAGTTTCAGCTGATTCAATCTGTGCTATGAATTCTTCCTGACTCAGGCCAAATCGTTCATCAAAGGCACCAATACTATATTCAATGATTCGAGAACACGGGCTACGGAGAACATTTTCCCATAATAAAAAAATACTCACCGCCAATATTCCATATAAAAGGATTTTCCCTAACCATTTCATAGATACAGCATAACAAAATTATACAAAAACTAAAAAATTACGAATGTTGTACCTTCGTAATTTTATTGATTAATATATATCCGCGGGACACGATATGAAATCTGAGATAGTAATTCATAAATACTCGTATCACTCCACCCAGCAATATCAAAAAAGGTAATTTTTTGATTCGCTGATTCTCCTACCAAAATGACCTCGTCTCCTTTGTAGGCTTCGCCATGTGGACCAATATCAATCATCATTTGGTCCATACAGATTCGGCCTGCAATAGGATACATAATGTCATTCACGATAACCTTCCCTTGTGGGCCCATGGCGCATTGATATCCATCAGCATATCCAACGGGCAAGGTCACAATCCGTGTTCCAGTATCAGAACTAAAATGATGGCCATAACCAATTCCTATATGAGGTTCTAGATATTTAAAATATACGACCTCTGTTTTCCAGCTCATCACCGGTTGTAGATGTATACTCTCTGGAACCGTGCGACCTTCGAATAATCCGTACAAAACTATTCCTGCACGCACCATGGTGTAGCGAGCCTTTTCGTGGAATAAAATTCCACCTGAATTTGCATGATGAATGAGATTAAATTCATAGCCATTATTTTTAAACATTTCGATAACACGATCAAAACGTTCAATTTGCACCTCGGTAAAATCTGATTCTTCATCCGATTTTGCAAAATGAGCATAGATTCCTTCGAAATCAGTGTGGTTACATTTCTGTATAACTGGAATAAATTTTTCTGCACGTTGCCAATTCACACCAATACGCCCCATTCCGGTATCAATTTTCAAATGCACCTTTGCACGTTTACCAAAGACCTCAGCAGCCTTATCGATCTGTTCTAATTTTTCATCTGATGGAGCCGTAATAGTCAGATCATATTGAATACACACAGGAATCTGACGATCAGAAATAGCCGAGAGCACCAGAATCGGTGTGCGGATACCGGCACGACGTAATTCAACCCCTTCTTCGGGAATCGCAACGCCCAGATAATCTGCACCAAGTTTCTCGAATTGTCCGGACATTTCTATGATGCCATGACCATAGGCATTACCTTTTACAATACACAGCATCTTTTGCCCATCTAGCTGATTTTTAATTTCATGAAAATTATGCGTAACCTTTTGCATATCAATTTCAACGTATGTTGGACGTGTTAAGAGTTCTTGGTGAATATTAGACATAATTAAATTATAGCAAATAAAAAACCTAACGATTAAGATTTTTTATGAAAAATATACATGATGTGTGACGGTATTCAAACAAATATCACAGAAGATAATTAAAAAAGACCTTCTCAGAAGAGAAAGTCCTTATTATGTTTTAAGACAAGCTTATTATTTATCAGTAAATTGTTTTTTTGTGAAAAAGTACAGCTGATAAATAATCACAAATGGATACAAAGGATTAAACCTTAATGCCGTCCATCGGGATTTTTCAGGCTTATCTCTAATAAACTACCCCGGACTAAAGTCACGGGGTAGTTGTTACTTCGATAGGCTAGAGTGGAAAGAGTGATTGTTGTGACAGATAAACTTGTTCATACTCTGGTAGACCTTGATTCTGTACATAGTTTTTAACGACACTCATA
>CALBVO010000003.1 GCA_937970115.1 Minisyncoccota bacterium
ATTCATCACTCGAGGCGATGCAATGTTCAGAAAAAATTATTCCACAATTGATTCATACAGTTATTGAAATGTACAAAGACCTCTATTTCACAAATGTGAATGAAAAACAAATCGCTATTAAAATCAAAATAGTGGCAACTGAAATGGATAAGGTTATCAAAATCATCCAGCGTGGTGTAAAAATCTTTAAAAAAATCAAGGAGAATCCAAATACATTGATAACAGGTAAATTTTTGATGGATCTTGAGCAAACACAAGGTCTACCATTAGCTATGTCGAGAAAACTAGCAAAACAATTTGGTATTCAAATTTCGGATGAGGCATTAGTTGATTGCAAAAAACTACGAGCTGAACATCAGGCATTATCACGAAAAGGGGCAGAAAAGAAATTTAAAGGAGGCCTGGCCGAAGATACCACAAAAATTCGTGCTCTACATACTGCAACTCATCTGATGTTAGCAGGATTACGAAAGGAACTTGGTAATGATGTTCATCAAAAAGGGTCAAATATTACCGAAGAGCGAACGCGTTTTGATTTTACCTATGGAGAAAAAGTCTCACGTGAAATTTTGGATAAGGTAGAACAATATGTAAACGACGCTATTGCAACAGGTGCAAAAATGGGTGTGCAATTAATGGAAAAAGAAAAAGCAAAAAATTCAGATGTGGTAGGTGCTTTTTGGGAAAAATATCCTAATACAGTCAAGGTCTGGACCATTATTGATAAGGATCAAAATATCTATTCTAAGGAGCTTTGTGGTGGTCCACATGTAGAGGATATGTCACAAATTGCAGAATTCGGAACCTTTAAAATCAAAAAGGAAGAATCATCATCCGCAGGGATACGGCGAATTAAGGCTATGTTAGAATAATATGTTTACCCCAGAGTTCTTAGAAAAATTTAATATCATTAATAATAAATTCTCTCAAAAAAATAAAGACCGAGGATATGATCGTAATACAGAGGTTATGTATTCAACTTTGAAACTCGGCGAAGAGTATGATGAATCATAGAAGCCGTTCTTACTGCTCTTGGGCACCAAGGTCAAGAAAAAAATAACGCCTATAAAAAGTCTGACCTAGAGGGTGAGATCGCAGATGTTATTATTCAGACCTTGGTGGTTGCACATTATTTTAATATTGAAGTTTCAAAGATAATTGAAAAAAAGATTGAAAATCTTTATGAAAGAATAAGTGATTATTAAAAATACCTACCAAGGTGTTTTTCTTTTGTGATATAATTATGTATATGAAAAAAGTCTTTGAAGGAATTCTCGTATTAATTATTTTTTATGGTGTCTATTCAGCATTTGAAAAAATTGCACCAGTGTTTATACCAGAATTAAAAATATTTTGGGTTATTATTATTGCGTTGATAGTTGCTGCAGCTTTATTGTTATTGTATTCAAGCATTATTGCTTCAGGTACAAAACGTAAGGTAACAGCAAAAATGACCAGTGCAATTGAAGAACTGAAAACTCGTGTTCAAGAAAAAGAAAAAGAAGTAGCTCAAAAAGACTCAGAATTAAAAGACGCCTTTAAGGTTAAAAAGGCAGTAGAAGACGAAGCAGAAAAAGCCCTGTAAAAATGTAATAACTTTGCAAGAGATATAATAAATATGTATGTCTTAATAAAGCACTTTGAGTGATTTGAGGACCTTATGAATACATTGAAAAAACTAAAAGATACCTAATAATCTATGAAGCAAAAAAAATATAAAAAAGAATATAAAATTTTATTTGATATCGATAGCTCTTCTATTGCCGGAGGTCTTGTTCAATACAGATATTCAAATGATAATAAACTTGTTTCTACAATTGAGTTATTTTCTATTCGAGAAAATATTACGAATGGAACCGAATATAACTTTGAAGAATATTTTAAACGTACACTAAAAACATTACATAGTGTTGCTGAAAAAGTTTATCTGGAATCATTGGTTACTATTAAAGATATCGTGATTAATCTCTCAGCACCTTGGTCAAGTTCTCAAAAACACCTTATTCGCCATGAGGCAAAAAAAGTCTTTACCGTAACGAAGGATCTATTAAATAAAATGATTACCCATGATGTTAATCAAACATTTGGGAAAAACAGAGACTATGCAGATCATAATGTTGTTTTGATCAATCGTCATACTGTTGATCAATATGGTAATGGATATCCAGCTCGGACACTTGTTGGCAAAGAAGTAAAAGACATAGAGCTTCATTCTCTTACTACTATAATGTCAAAGGACACACAGAAATTATTTACCGAGACTATCGAGAGAGTATTCCATCGAGCTCCTCGATATGTTTCAAACATCATCGTTGAATTACAAGAATTCAGAAAACATTTGTCCAATATAAATGATGCTATCGTGTTACAGGTCAGCGGGGAGGTTACCGAGGTATATGTTATACAAAATGACCACTTACGTAACATAGGATCTCTGCCTTGTGGTACTTACGGGATTATTCGATCAATACGAGATGAGTTAAATATTCCTATTGAAAAAGCTCAAGGGATTATTCAATTACATCACAACCAAGATCTTGATAAGGACGCTAATGCTGATATCAAGACGGCTCTGTCTAATGGATTTAGACATTGGTTTAAAAAATTTTATGGACTTATGGATGAATATGCTCGGGATGGTTTATTGCCACATACTCTACTTGTTCATACTCATAATAATGATAGAAATTGGTTTGAAGAAATGTTAATGTCTGAGGATACTTTACGTGAACATATTCATGCTCAGGGTAAAATAGAACTCGTACGCTTTCCATTTGATGTAACTAAGAATCAATTCGAGAATACTCATTTTGGAGTATTAGCAAAATATTGTGAGCAAGATTTATAACATACTATGAGTATTAATAGACCTAAAAAAACAATGGATGGTGTACGTATAAAAAAAAGAACGAGACCTACTCGTTCTTTTGAGCGTGATGATAGTGCAACATCTCTTGGTATTAATTCTCAGAAAATTTCAGAAATTAAGAAGCGAAAAAAAGAAATAACTCGAACACAAAAAAAATCAATACATCCTACGCAACTGGTAGAGAAAAAAAATATAAACAGATTTAAACCAGCAAAAAAAAGAACCCCATTCCTAAACATTGAAAAAAGAATATTCAATTATAAAAGCACTCGATGGGTATTTAAGATAATATTTGTAGTGATTTTACTTGTTGTATTTTTCAATACAAAAGAAAAAACAACTATTACGCTACGCCCTCATTATCAATATGTTGAAATGGAAAATATTATTAATACATATCGTAACCCAAAACAAGAGCAATTAGGTTTTGATATCATTGCTATAACCGATACCTCATCTATTTCCATTATTGCTGACGAGACACGACCCGTAAGCTTTAAATCAACAGGCGAAATTATTATTTATAATAATTTTAGTTCCGAACCACAACGATTATTGGCAAATACGCGATTTAAATCTGCTAGTGGTAAGATATTTTTGTTAGATGATAACGAAGTTATTGTTCCTGGTAAAAAAGGATCTACTCCTGGAAGTATTAAAGTCTCTGTATTCGCAGAGAAGGCTGGTAAAGAATATAATATTGATATTACAGATTTCAGTATTCCTGGATTTAAGGAGGCTGGTTTAATTAATAAATACAACGGTATGTATGCTGTTTCTACTAAAAGTATGGCAGGTGGAGAAATAGGTACTGAATCATATATTAGTAATAATAAAAAAGAAGAAGCCCAGGAAAAACTCACGCAGGATCTAAGCAAACGTTTACGGGAAAAACTACAAAAAGAAAAAACAGATAATGTTATAGTTGTCACTGGTAGTGAACAATTTATTTTTAAAGAAACTCTTTATACATCGGACGATACTGGTTCCGCAGGAATACTCTCACGAGAGGGAACCATAGTAGCTATTGTTATTGGAAAAGAAAATATAGGGAATTATATTGCGGATAATTATTTGGAAAAAGCAGATTCTCAAGAGGTTAAATTATTATCAGCTAATGCCATTAAAGTATCTTTGGAGAATGGAGATACACTTGACTTAAAAGATCTTAATTTTGCAAAAATAAGAGTATATGGTTCACCATTGTATTCTTGGATTGTTAATAAGGAAGAAGTAAAAGAAAAAATCTCAGGTGTTCTAAAAAAAGAGGTTGTTGATGTAATCGATATGATACCTTCGATAGACCGAGCTCATATACAAATTCGACCGTTTTGGAAACAAACTATCTCTAAAGATCCTAAGGACATTATTATCACGATTGATATATAACCTCTTGTTTTGTTGACTAAAATATGCTTTCTGCTAATATTGGCCCTATCGCAATGAGCAATAATGAAAAGAACACAAAAATTGGCGTAGTGGTGGAAAATCTTCCTAATACCATGTTTCGCGTTCAGTTTGATGATCAGGAGGAACTCCATCTGACTTATCTAGCTGGAAAGATGAAATTATACCGGATTAGAATTCTTGTTGGAGACAAAGTAGAAGTACTTATGGATCCATATGGTGGAAAAGGACGCATTATCAAGAGACTCTAAAAACGGTTTTTTTCTATGTTTTTAATGCTCAGAAAAACATAGAACCTTCGATACCTTAGGTATCACATATATTAAAGTATTATGAAAGTAAAATCTTCAATTAAAAAACGTAGCTCAGATGACAAAATCGTACGGCGTCGAGGGCGTTTATATCTTATTAACAAAAAGAATCCACGACATAAGGCACGGCAATAAAAACCGGCTCTATTTTCGTATATTAATAATCAATTAAAGTTTAGTAGTATGAGAATTTTTGGTATTACCATCCCAGATGAAAAACAAGTGCAATACGGTCTAACTGTATTACATGGAATTGGACTCTCTAAGGCTCAATCAATTTGTGCCGAAGCAGGAGTAGATCCAGTAACAAAAACAAAAGATATTACCGAAGCAGAAGATAAAAAACTGCGAGATATTATCGAATCGCTAACACTCGAAGGAGATTTAAAACGAACAGTTAGTCAAAATATTAAACGGCTCATTGATATCGATGCATATCGAGGAGGTCGACATAGCCGTAAATTACCACTGCGTGGACAACGCACTAAGACAAATAGCCGAACCCGACGTGGAAATAAACGCGCAACTATGGGTTCTGGAAGAAAATAATTAGCTTATGGGAAAAAAACGAATTGTTAAACAAAAGGGACGAACTATGGACAAGAATCTTAAATCTCGTTCATTGTCTCGAGTTCCGAAGAAAAAACTAGCAAAGGCAATTTTGCATGTTCAATCGACGTATAATAACACCAAAGCATTAGTAACTGATTTAGATGGAAACGCTGTAATGTTCTCATCATCAGGAGCTCTTGGTTTCAAAGGTGCTAAAAAAGGTACTCCATTTGCAGCAGCAAAAGTTGGAGAGGTGCTTGGAGAAAAAGCAGCATTAATCGGTATCAAAGAAGTTGATGTGATTGTTAAGGGGGTTGGTTCAGGACGTGAATCAGCAGTACGAGGTTTTGTATCGCATGGTATAGACATTGTTCGTATTCAGGATAAAACACCTGTTCCATTTAATGGTCCACGACCACCTAAGGCACGACGAGTGTAATAAAATATATATGGCAAAGATCAAAAAATATAAAATTGCACGTCGACTTGGATCTGGCGTGTACGAAAAAACACAAGGGCAAAAGTTTATGCTTTCAGAACAAAAACGTTCAAAAGCACGATCAGGTCGTCCAAAACGACCAACAGACTATGGTCTCTCACTTATCAAAAAGCAACGAGTGCGTTTTGCATATGGAGTTTCTGAAAAGCAATTTCGAGGATATGTAAACAAGGCTCTTGCAGCAGCAAAAACAGGTTCTGTTCCTTCTGATACACTTTTTAAAACTATTGAATCTCGGTTCGATAATGTAGTGTATCGATCAGGAATAGCTGGGACTCGTGCATTTGCGCGGCAATTAACTACTCATGGACATTTAACGGTAAATGGGAAAAAATTAGACGTCCCATCATACCTTGTTAAAAAAGGTGACGTTATATCACTCCGAGAAGGTAGCAAGTCTAAATCAGTATTTACTGATTTAACTTCAAAATTAGAATCAGCTAAAACACCAGCATGGCTATCAGTTGACGCTAAAAACTTAACCATCACGGTTACCGGAGAACCAAAGAATCCAGAAGCATTCTTTGATTTCCAAGCAGTTATCGAATATTACAGTCGATAATCGCACAATTTAGTATATGCCTATTTGACATATACATTTATCCAAATCTACTAAGTTTATAGTATATATGTTCCATCAAGATATTGTTCTACCAAAAAAACTGAATGTTGTTACCGAAGACGGTCCAAAGGGGATTTATGAAATCGAAGGTTTATACCCGGGCTACGGCCACACATTGGGTAACTCACTACGACGAATTATTCTTTCATCATTACCAGGAGTATCAATCACTGCGGTGAAAATTAAGGGTGCAGACCACGAGTTTGCAACTCTTAATGGTATAAAAGAAGATGTTCTTACAATTCTTTTAAATCTTAAAAAAGTTCGTTTTGCACTTCATACTGAAGGCGAAACTACTGTTACTCTTTCTGTAAAAGGTGCTCAAAAAGTTACTGCTGCAAATTTTGATGTAGTTGGTGGCGTTGAAGTCATGAATCCTGATCAATTTATTGGAGAAGTAACAGCCAAGACGGGTGAACTAGAAATCGAACTTACTCTTGCAAAGGGAATTGGTTTTGTTTCAAAAGAAGATTTTACTGAAAACAAACCAACAGTAGGAACTATTTTGGTAGATGCTATTTTTAGTCCTATTCGAAAAGTTAACTACGAAGTAGAGCATATGCGTGTTGGTGATCGAACAGATTATAATCTACTACGTATTAATCTTGAAACTGATGGAAGTATTTCTGCTAAAGAGGCTCTTGAGCAAGCTCTTTCAATTATGATTGCACAGTTCAAAAGCATTCTTGATCTTAAGATTATTGAAGAAAAACAAGAGATAGTAGAATCAACATTAGAAGACGATGGTATTGTTCGAGTTGAATCATCCCCAGAAGAGGTAATCGACGAAGAAGAACGTGTTGAATTATTGAAAACACGTATTGATACTCTTGATTTCTCATTACGCACAGAAAAATCACTTAACGAAGCAAGCATTCGTACACTCGGTGGTTTAGTACAAAAAACAGGAGATGATCTTTTGGCACTTGATGGATTTGGAGAAAAAAGTTTAGAAGAAGTAGAGGAAACACTTGCTACCTTTAAACTGACCTTAAAAGACAGTAAATAAGCTACATTATGAGACACGGAAGGAAAAACCGAAAATTCGGAAGAAAAGCAAATGTACGTCGTGGGTTTATTCGGTCACTTGCTGTTGCGTTGATTACTTATGAAAAGATAACAACCACAGAAGCACGAGCTAAAGAACTACGTCCGTATATTGAAAAGTTAATCACCAAAGGGAAAAACGGTGATATTGCTGCACGACGATTAATCGCAGCACGATTGGGTAATCAAGAAACTCTTGCTAATAAATTAGTTGATGATATTGCAAAGCGATATGATGGTCGAGCAGGAGGATACACCCGAATTACTAAACTAGGCCGACGAGGTGGAGATGCAAGTCCTATGGCAGTAATTGAATTTGTATAAACATTATGGCTACACAAACAGAAAAAAGAGAATACGTATTTGATGCAGATGGTGCAAGTCTTGGACGTTTAGCTTCAGAAGTTGCTATGGCACTTCGTGGTAAAAATGAACCAGACTTTCAGCCAAATATTGCACCAAATGTAAGTGTAATCATCAATAATGCATCAAAAGTTGCATTAAATGATTCTCAGCTAAAGGCAGAGTATAAACGTTATTCTGGGTATCCAGGTGGACTACGTCATGAAAGTCGAGATCATGCAATTGAACGATTAGGTTACAATATTGTATGGGAAAAGGCAGTATACGGGATGTTACCTAATAATAAATTACGAGCAGTAATGATGAAGAATCTTACTATTAACGACTAATAACTATGGCAGATAAAAAATATATTCCGGCTATTGGTCGGCGAAAAAATGCAACCGCACAAGTACGATTAACGCCAGCATCAAAAATGACCTATATCATTAATGACAAGGCGCTTGATGAATACTTTACCGTTGAGGAGTTGCACAAGGTTGTGCGGTCTCCATTTGGAATTTCAGAAACAAAAGACGACTTTACGGTTTCTATTATTGTAAGAGGAGGTGGGATTTCAGCACAAGCTGATGCCATTCGTCATGGTATTGCACGAGCATTAGAAAAATACGATCCAGAACTTCGAGGAGACTTGAAGTCTGCAGGATATCTGAAAAGGGACCCACGTCGTAAAGAACGAAAGAAGCCAGGATTGCGGAAGGCGCGAAAACGTCCAGCCTGGTCAAAACGATAGAAGAATTTCCTTACAGGCGAATTTCTTCGTTAAAAGAAAAAAGAGCACTCAAGGTACTTTATATACCTCTCGTTTGCTCTTTTTTCTTTTGCCTCGAACTTCATCTCGTAAAAAGAATTCTAGTTCTTTTTAAACACTTTCAAGTAAAAAAACACCATACGGTATTTTTTTATTTTGTTGTCATTGCGAACGATAGTGAAGCAATCTCTGATAACTTATCTATTGTAATATTTTTACCTTTGATACGTCATATATAATGTATGAAAAAATATTTTACACTTTATTAATTATTACTTTTATTATCCCATTTTCCCAAAAACCAACCAAGATCGAAGCACTTTCATGTTTAGAACAAAGACCAAGTATTGGAAGTGTTATGTTTGAAGGGTCTCAAAACAATAATCTTTTTTTATTGAATTTAAATAACATTGCTGTATTGGATCATGATGTTGTAGGTAATTCATTGGTTGAGCAAATTGATTTACATTCAAATTATCTTAATAACATATACTCTACCTATACAAATGATTTAGATGGTTCTAATGATTTTGATCAATATGCTGAAATTTCTTTTAATCTGTTTCTAGAGAATCAAATTAATATAGGAGATGTAATTATTCGGTCAGGAAGCCAGTCAGTTGCTGATTGTGGTGGAAATAGTTTAATTACCGTTTTTGATAAAAACACAAAGAAACCTAAGTTTGTTGTATATTCAGGGGTTCCAGTTGAGTCATATAATGTTAATGGAACAATCGTTGAACTCATAAGTTTAGACACCCCAGATGACGCAACGGAAGTAGCAACTTTTAGAATTAATAATGAAATTATCAATCTTCAAATGGATAATGAAATTATTTTTGAGGTGATTAAAGGTAATTCTTATAATCTTGATGATAATATTATAAATAATATTTACCTGATTCATTCAACCTCTCAAGAAAGTATTTGGGGAGGTCAACCAAATGCGAGCTTTGTATTAACTTTGAATCAAGATTTTATTGAATCAGAAGATCTATGTCAAATCAATTACTCACGTCTTATTCGTTACGGGCGAGTTGGTGAAGATGTTCGCCAAACGCAACAATGTCTAGAAAACCTTAGTTATGATATGGGTCCAATAGATGGTATCTATGGACCAAAGACGTATGCTGGAATAGTTGCATTTCAAACATCAGAAAATATTAAAATAGATGGCATCGTTGGGCCACAAACAGTTTCATATTTGAACAGGATATAAATCTTATTAAAATATAAAAAAATACCTTGAGGGTATTTTTTTATGAATTCATAAACTCATCAAGATTTGTTCGTTTAAGTTTCAGAAGATTTAAATGAAACCATCCTGGTTGTGTTTGGCCGCTGGGAAGATTTTCATAGATAACATCATAATTTTCTTTTAAATAGGTATCTCGTAATATTTGAAACTCTAATTTTTCCTGGTTATTTAGGAGTTTCCAATCAAATGTGATATGGCGTTTGGTAACAATCATATGATTTATTTCAGCAACAGCATCATAAGGAAAATTATTTACCATAATGAACCAATGATCGAATTCTTTGATTATCTGATCTTGTGGGTTATTAATAGCATGGAGAAAAGGGTTGTGTGATTTTCCTGGTTCTTTTCTTTTTTCAAAAGCTTTAATGTATTTTCTCATCGTTTCTTTTGAACGTAAAAAAGTTGCGGTGATTTCTTTTGCTTGTGACATATGTATATTATATCATGCTATAAACTGATATAATAAAAACATGAATTCAGACGAAAAACACAAAGAATCATTGTTGAAAAAAGTTCGGTCTTTGGAAAAAGACCTAGAAAAAACCGTTATAGATTATCAAAAAGATGCTATTGCCCGCTATCCTTTTGTGTTTCTTGGACTTTCAACGTTTGGTGGAGTTGCGGTCTTTTATGGATTTGAAAAAATTATTGAACAAACACCATTTTTGGCTGATAAACCAGTTTATATACTTGCTGCTGGTTTTATTATTCTAGTACTCACTGGAGCTTTGTATAGGAAATTAAATTAAAAAGATCTCTTGGTCTTTTTATATTTGTAAATTTCTGTGTTTATTGTAATTTTAATAAAAACACAAACTATTTACAATGAAAAAAATAAATTTTGATCCTAGTAAAATTACAACTGTAATTTGGGATAAGGATGGTGTTATCGTTGATTCATGTTATTTCCACTACGAAGCGTGCTTAAAGTTGGTTAAGAAAAGTGGTAAGGAAATTTTCACATTTCAAGAGTTTAAGGATCACCATCGTGAAAACTTTTATGATAATGGCAAAAATATCTTCAGCGGACTTATTTGGGATGACTATGATGATTTAATTAGAGATAAATATCCTTTATTACCTATTAGTAATAAAACAGTTTTTACGATCTTATCATTACATCACTCTGGTTACTCTCAATCAATTATTTCTTCATGCCATGAGGGTTTTATAAGAGAGTCTCTAAGGAATAATAAGTTAGAGCAGTATTTTGAGATAATTTGGGGTAAACAGACAAATAAATCAAAGATAAATAAATTTCAAGATTTTCTATCACTGTATAACTTGGAACTAGATCAATGTGTATATATTACAGATACACTAAGAGACATAAATGAAGCAGCAGAATGTGGAATTGCATCAATTGCTGTAGATTATGGTTATCATACCGCTGAAACGTTATGTAGTGGTCACATACAACCAGTTACAGTAATTGATAGGCCTGGAACTATTTTATATGAGTTAGGTTTAACAAAAGTATAAT
>CALBVO010000004.1 GCA_937970115.1 Minisyncoccota bacterium
ATAACGGTTATTACTCGGGTTTGTGGTACCTGCAATTCGGGTTCGATTCCCGATAGTCACCCCAACAGGAATTTGCACTGATTTTTTCAGTGCTTTTTCCTTTAAAACTGTTGAAAACAAAGGTTAATTGGGCGGTTCCACTATTAAGTTCTTTATAGGTCGGTATACCATTACATACCAGCTCAAACAACTTCTTCTGCCTGATAGGATTATCCTTATCTAACAAGGCTTTCTGAGGGTGTTCCACTATTTTTTTAGCATACATAATCAGCTCTTTAATATCATCTTCCTTCAGGTCCACAATATATCGGGGTGATTCTTTATTTGTGATCTCTGCCTCAATATCTTCAATCTTTTCTTCCAATAGTTTTATAACAGAAGAGCTACTTGCTTGGATGATACTCTCAAGAGTTTGGGCCTTTTTCTCTTTTAATAAAGATACTGATTTATCCATACCTTGAGATTCTTTCACTATCTCTTTTTGTCGTCGTCTGAATTTACGTGTTAAGACTTCTTCCAGTATTTCTAGGTATTCAGGACTATAATCAAGCTCTGCAAGAAAACTATCAACAGTATTATTCATATCTTCCATACCAACAGAGAACATTTTGTGACCTCGAGAGCAATGGTAGGAATTGTCGGTTTAGAAGGGAATATAATCATAGAAGATACTATAATTATAAACGCAGCTACAATAAAGTTATTTTTGTTCTTATAAAAATAACTTTTTTCACCAATCCCATTTTTAATAATCTTCTATCAAGGTGTTGGAGATATTTATTGTGAGAATGAAAATTAAAATCTACTAATTCTATATGATCTCCTTCTTTGCTTGAATCTCCAAAAATTGATGAACAAAGCAAATATATTTCACGAGAATCATCATGGGTTGGTTTCTTTTTTAGATACAGAGAATCTTGTTTTCTATTATTAGCTTTTATCTCGATAAAACCCTGAAGTACAGCATCGACAACTCCAGCTGTAATACGTTCTTGAAGAAGTAGGTGGTCTGATCTATTAGGGTCAAAATCTAAAAGTGCACCAGCTTCTCCAATAGAAATATCTGACGAAGGTTCATACTGTACTTGGTAGGGATCATCGAAAGAATCATTATCATATATACCAAAAGGAATTTTTTCTATTTTAAGAAGATTGATAATTTCCACCAAAGCTAGAAAAATCAGCAATACGACAATCAATATAGCTAAGTTGTCTGTAAAAAAATCCATATTAATTTAGTATAACAAAAAATCATCTTATAGTTTGCTTTAGAATTTAGTTAATTTTGCTATAATTTAATTGTTATGGAAAAATACCAAAAATATATTAAACATACTTATAAGGCTGCTCGATTTTTAGGTTGCCTAATTGCCATTATGATTATCGCCATTATTGGTCTTACAATTTATTCTCAAGCGAATTTCGGCTTTAATCAATTCTCAGCATTATTTTCACTTGTTGAAGGTGGGTTAATCAACCCATTATCATTAATAACAACTGTTGGTCCAATGCTAATATATCCTATTTTATTGATTGTATCTGCTCATCGCATTAAAAAATCACAAAATAATATAGACAAAGTAAAAAAAGAACTTCTTTATCTTTTAATATTTAATATAATCGCACTATTCTTTGGTGCAGGTTTATTTGCCTTAGTTCTTATTGGTTATCCAGCATTAACTCGTCACTATATTAATAAATTTAAAAAAAATCAGACGTTAACTAATCAAGTGTAGGTTATAGAAAAAACTAAAAACACTTTTTAAAAACAAGGAAATCCTTGTTTTTATTTTTTAAGTATCAATGAACATTTGATATACTAATCACATATGAAAACAACAATCGCTTACCGAAGGTCTTGATGCGGTTGTAACATCAACCTACAAGAAACTACAAAGTGTGTCTGGAGATAATAACGATATTGCAGAATTTGAAATCCAAATGGATATTAACGCATTTAAGCAAACAGCATACGTTTCAGAAAATGCTATGACTGCTGTTACATACTCAATTATTAATGCAACGACTGGAGAGGTGGTGTACGATTCACATGGAGACCAAACAGGAACTATGGTCGCATCAATTTCAAGTAATGCTAGTGAAACAGATGGTTACTACCGATTTGATCAAGGTAAGAAAAAGAACCTTACTCTTTCGGCAAGTTACAAACCAGGTATTTCTGGATCATATCGATTACGTTTAGATAGTATTGAGTTTAATTCAATTCCATCTGCACCAAATACAACTTATATTGCTACTCCAAGCTCTGACTTCAGAACTGGAAACGTAAATATTATTAACTAATGAAGCTTAAGAAGATACTTATTTCTTAAGTTAAGCAATCAGAGCGAAAGCTCTTTTTGTTTTTTTATGTATACTAAAAATAGTACAGGTTTCATCTGTATCTATTAATAAAGAAAAAATAATTATGAAATTAACAAAAACATACATCCTAGCCTTAGCTCTGATGCTGACACTGGGTATTGCTTCAGTATCGTTTGCTCAAGAAGATGTAAATCTTGAAGCAGTAACTGAAACAGAAATTACTCTTAGTGAACTTGTTTCTGACGAAGTCGCTATAGAATTAGGTCTTGATGGTGAAGTTGGGATTAGTAATGAACTAACATTAGAAGAAGCAGTAGAAATTATCGTTGATGCAGAAGAAGTATCCGATGATGAGGTTATTACTGGTGACATTGTTATCACGACAGACGAATACGTTGTGATTGAAACAGAGCCTGGAGAATATGTAAAAGTTCCAGTGACTGCTAAAAAAGGAGGTCAACGAAAACGAACAGGAGCTTTTATAGCACTTTCAGCAACTCAACCAGGACATACTCTCACTATTGTTCCTGAGACAAGTTCAACTACAAAAGTAACAGGTGCAACATTTGCTAATGGAAATATAACCAATGCATCAACAAATCAATCATATAAAGTTTCCTCATCAACAAAAGTTGTAGTGAATGGTGAAGAATCATCTCAATCAGAACTTAATGATATTGATGAAAATGATCAAGTTACCGTTGTAACGGATGATGAAGGGGAAGTTATTGCTATTACTGTTATTGAAGGAGCTGAGGTTCAAGAAGGGATTACTCCAGCTGAAACAGAAAACGAAGAAGATAAAAAAACTCCTTGGGGATGGATTATTGCAGTTCTTGCTGTGGTAGGGATTATTGTTATTACTCGACGTTCTAAATAACTTTTTAAAAAGAACCCTAATGTAGGTTCTTTTCATTTAGATATAGTGAAATTACGAGTAGGGTAAAAGACGGGAATATGAATTGTTGTATCATTTCTTTGCTCAAACACAGTTCTAACTTCCTCTACGACGTTACCCAAGACGGGTCAAAGTGCTACTTTCAGTAGTGCTTTTTCCTTTATAACCATTGAAAATAAAGGTTAATTTATGGTTTCGACTAATGAAGTTTTCGTAGTCTGGAAACTCTTCAAATACTAATTCCATTATTGGTATTACAAAACACGCATATGCTAATAAAGTGAGAAGAAAATTATTAAAAGTGTATCGTGAAAGTCAATAATCATTTTACAAGAGACCGTGAATATATCTACAATTTATTACATATTCAAGGTTAATTATAATAATCGTATCAAAACCTGTACTTAATCGTATCATTATGATACGATTTTTGTATATGAATGATACGATTACATTAAATAAGCGACAGCAGAAAATATTACGTTTCTGTATTTTTTCACAAAAACCTGTTTCTTCGTCAGATATTTTAGAGGGAATTTCATCAGATAGCTCTTTGGTAACTATTAAACGTGACGTAAGCGAGTTATCTGAATATGGATATATTATTAAGGAAGGTGCTGGTGCTGGTACAAAATATACTATTTCAGTATTAGGTCGTATCAACACTACTATTGATATTCAAAAATTTAGTGAAATAGACACTGATAAACGATTTACCGATAACTACTTTAATTTTAATTTGTTTAATGAATATCCTGTATCAGTATTTAATTCATCAGAAAAAAAAGAACTTGATGGTATTCATTCTGAATATATACAAAATACTCAAAACACATCAGAAACGTTACATAAAAAAGAACTTGAACGTTTTGTTATTGAGTTATCGTGGAAGTCATCACGTATTGAAGGGAATACCTATACCTTACTCGATACGGAACGATTGATCCGTGACGGTATTAAGTCTGAAAAAAATACCGATGATGAAGCTATAATGATTTTGAACCATAAAAAAGCTTTTGATTATATCTTGGAAAACAAAGAAACCTTTAGAGAAAAAATATCACTAGCTAAAATAGCAGAGGTTCATAAAATTCTCGTAAAAGATTTAAACCTTTCATCAGAAGCACGAGCTGGGCGAGTAGGTATCACGGGGTCAAATTATTTACCACTAGATAATAGTTATCAAATTGTTGAAGCAATAGCAGATTTATGTAAAAAAATTGATACTCTTGAATTAGCTTACGACAAGGCATTACTTGCGTTGGTAGGGTTGAGCTACATTCAAACTTTTGAAGATGGAAATAAACGTATCGCACGATTTATCACAAATGCCATTCTATTGGCGTATGGATATGCACCATTATCATATAGAAGTGTAGATGAAGAACACTATCGTGAAGCAATGTTGGTGTTTTATGAAACTCAATCAATAGTTGCTGTAAAAGATATATTTATGGGTCAGTATCTATTTTCTACAAAGAATTACTCGCTATAACAAAAAGAACTATTGAAGTTCTTTTTGTTTAGGTTCGTATTGCATATATAAAGTCCAAACTTGGTCTACTACTTGACCCATTAATGGACTAATACGGTCCAAATCACTAAACGAGCCTTGCATTGCAATGGCTTTTTTAGGTTCTATCAAGTTGTATTCAGATTTGATTGAATTCACGAGTGATAGAACCTCTTTATAAATAGGTTTTAGTTCAATATGTATCTGCTTATCTTTTGCAGTATATTCAGAGCCTACTTGTTTTACCAAAAATCTCTTTTCCTCTATATCTGCTTTCTCCATGGCTTCTTTGTATTCTTTCTGTAAATTAAATCCTTGTCGAACATCTTTGTAAATATCAGTATTATTTGATTCTTTGAGAATAATAATCTTATCTTCTAATTCTTTCTTTTGCTTTTCGAGATCAGTTTTTCTTTTTGAGTAACCTTCAGAATCAATATCTCCACTTAACCGCATATCAAATAGAGTTTCAATCTTAGCTTCGATTCTTCTTATTTCTCTTTGTCGCTGGTTGATTATTTTTTGATTAATTTTACTTTCTCCTTGAAGTTCTTTATGAAGAAGGTCTAAACAGTAGTCAGTTATTGTTTTAGGTAGCTGAAGCGTACCTGTTTTTGATAGTATTTGCTCTTCTAGGCTACGTATTTCTACTGATCCTTGTGAGCACCTATTAGTAACTCTTTTAACGCAATGATAGTACGTAAAGGTTTGAGTCGTACCGTTACGACGCTTTAACTGCTACTGATGTAGCTAATCA
Organism: Minisyncoccota bacterium; assembly: GCA_937970115.1. Taxonomy (GTDB): domain Bacteria; phylum Patescibacteriota; class Minisyncoccia; order Phycocordibacterales; family UBA1006; genus UBA1006. The sequence goes on from CALBVO010000004.1 coordinate 5,494, forward strand.
AAACCTGATTAATCTCGATAATGATGACACTGACAGTGATGGGAATCCAGACGCAAACGAAGATGCCGGGAATAATGGTGGAGACGGGAATGGTGACGGTATCCCAGATAGTCAGCAATCTGACGTATCAGGAACCCAAAATCCATTAACAGGAGACTACACAACTATTGAAGCCTCAGGAGGATGTACCTTTATCACAGAAAACGTAGCCTTAGCCGAAGGGTCATTAGCGGCACAAGATCCATCATTTGAATATCCTGTAGGACTTGTTGACTTCCAGGTACGATGTACAACACCAGGAGAATCATCTGATGTAACCATTTACTACGGTCAAGAATATGATACTTTGGACTGGGTATGGCGAAAGTTTGATTCATTAGGTAATGCTTATTCAGATATTTCATCACTTGTCATATATGGAACCGCAGATCTTGATGGTGATTCTGTTGGCGACGTTACCACTACATCGTTTACCGTAACTGATGGAGACCCAGCAACCGATGAAGATGGTATTGCAGATGGATTTATTAATGACCCATCGGGGCCAGCGACTGTCATCGCATCTTCTTCAGGAAGTGGTTCACGTGGTGGAAGCGTTCGTCATACTTGTGAGGATCCAACAGCCTTGAATTATGATGATTCAGGTTTTGGGCGCCATAAAAAATCACTCTGCAAATACCCGCAACCAGTAACCACTCCGGTTACCGATACTCTCGGCGCAGGTCAACAATGCTCACCATCCCAACTCCTCACCCAAAACATGAGAGCAGGAGCACGTAATGGACAATTCCACTCATACACCGGAGAAACCGTACGAGAAGTAAAAATACTCCAAGCTCACATGAACCGATTAGGATTCAATAGTGGGCCAGTAGACGGAATCCTAGGACCCATCACTGACGGAGCTATCAAACGTATGCAAAAATTCCTTGGTACCTTCCAGGATGGATATGTAGGACCTATTACGCAGTCATTGATTAACAATAGTTGTGGTGAAGAGGTGCCTGTTGTAACAAAACCGGTACTCGACATTGCACAATGTCCATTCTTTACCGAATATTACAAACAAGGAGATACGGGGCCAGAAATCACGAAAATCCAAACCTTCTTGCAAAACGAAGGACTCCTTACCGCAACACCAAATGGGAATTATGGCCCTGCAACCGCAGCAGCTATTAATGCCTTCCAATCTAAATACGCATCAGATGTACTGGCACCATGGAACCTTACAAAACCAACCGGTCGTTGGTATCAATCAACACGTAAAAAAGCTAACGAGGTAGCAGGATGTTCAGAGGGAACTATTACTCTTGATAACGGCGTGAGTATTTAATTAAAAAACCACCTCAGGGTGGTTTTTTAATTTATTCTTCTAGTAATTCTTGCACTTTGTCTTTTTTAAGAAATTTTTGAATCTCATCTTGTATTTCAACATTTGTTTGATCAAGTTTTGTAATAATTACCCAGGGTTTATTTCTTTTTACGATGATAACTGGTTCTTCCTTGTAGTAGGCGGTATCAATAACGTCTTGAAATTCGGCCCTTGCCTGTGTTGCTTTGACTATTTTCATATATAAATATTCTATACTTTTAATACATTTTATGCAAATTGTATTAAAAGTATTAAAAATACTATTTGCACAAAATGTACATTTAGTATATAATATAGTTATTAGATTGTTACAACCAAAATTTATACGTTAATTTTATTATATTATATGAACATTTTACTTTGGATTATATTTGGGGCTATCGCGGGATGGCTCGCCACATTATTAAAATCAAATACAGGATCAAAAGGATTACTTGGAAATACTCTTATAGGGATTATCGGTTCGTTTATTGGAGGATTCATATTTAACTTCTTTGGTGGTTCAGGGGTAACAGGATTTAATTTCTACAGCATGCTCGTTGCTGTTGTAGGTGCTATTATTACGCTTACTTTTGTTAATCTATTACGAAAATAATATTATTATGAAAAGAAAAGGACATAAAAAACGAATAATAGAGAGTATGATTTTGTCAACGCTTATGTTTATAGGTTTTGCCGCATTGCTTACTGGTGCCAGTTCAATTATTAACGCCGAAGAAAATGTATTAGATGACGATAATAATATTGTTGCTATCGCAAATAATCAAATTTCTGTTGTTGCTACTGAGTCTGATTTATATGAGTATGCAGATATGCTGACTCAAGAACACGAAGATATTACAAATATTAATGTACATGAAAAATCAATTACGGTAGAATCAATAGGTACTGAAAATATTTTAGGTTTTATTCCCCAGGAAGAAAGCTATACAACAAAAGTAGCATTTGACGGCAATAATGGTGTTGATATTTCTATTTCTGAATCAGGTAATAATTTATCCGAAACAGAAATAGAATTCCTAGAAGAAAATATACAACGGCAAATTGTTGTTCCTGCTAACACTGAAATTACACCATATGATAAGGCGGTATTAATACGTTCTGCTGTTATCAATTTAGTCTAAAATAATCAAATACATTATTAAAAATAATTTTTTAAAAAACATGAAAAATACTATTAACATAACCTTAGCTTTATCACTTTTTGTGATTCCTTCGGTAAGTTTTGCTCAATTAAATACTAATCTTGATTCTCAAGTTGAAATTTTTGCTGATGCAGAATCTGTCGTAGATAATACTATAGATGCAACAGCAAATACGGGTATAACTACTAAATCTAATACTAATGCTGGAATTAATTTGGATACGAATACAAACGTAAGATTAGATTCACAAACAAACAGCGAAACTAATACAGAATCAAATACTAATTTGGACTCAATGATTAAGGTTGATGGAGACACATCACCAATTACTATTACATCATCAGCACAGGTTCAATCAGAAAATGATCTTGAGATATTTACTAAAAACCATCTACAGAAGAATAAAAATATCACAGAGGTTCAGGTCGCAAATAACGTCAATCAAGAGAATAACATTTCTGTTACCTATAGGCATGATGCCAAACTCTTTGGATTTATACCAACAAAAGTTAATTCAAAAACAAGCGTTAAAGCACAAGCAGATGGATCTGTTAAAACTGATGTTGCAATATCATGGTGGGCATTTTTTACAACAGGTAAAACAGTAGATAGATCAAAATTACAGTCAAATATTGAAGGTAATACACGTATCAAAAATAATATTTCTGCAAATGCATCAGCACAAGCACAAGCAGAAATCGTTGAGGCAATAACTGCAGAAATTGAAGCTCACATATCAACAAAAATTGATGCTTAGCATATAAATAATGAAAAAGAACTATTAAATATAGTTCTTTTTCATTTCTCATTACAAATATCATTTGCGCAATGTTGTTCAGTCAACGTATAATTAGATTACTTATTAATAATTAATTATTGCTACATGATTATCAAACATTTTACACGTATTATTCGTTTAATGGCTGTTACTACGTTCGCCATTTTTTTTGCATTTATGCCATATGGATTTACGCACCTGGAAGATATTGATTTTTCCGGATTTGAATCTATTTCTCTTCTTGAGAAAAACCAAGTTGAAGCTATGGCTATTTTGCCGTATACGGCTACTGATGACGGAATCAACTATCTATCAGGTACATCATTATCACGAATTAATGATGGGAACATTGCGACTGATGGGGTTAACAGCTATCAGGTTCATCCTAGTAATGCTGTTGGTAAAACTATCACGATGACCTTTGCGTCACCAGTAAATATCGAGAGTATTGATTTCTATAATCGAACCAGTTGTTGTCAAAATAGAATTGATGGTGCAGACATGATTTTTAAAGATTCATCCGGAGGGACAATCTATACTTATACTTTTGCGGGAACAGGTAATTTTGTAACTATTACTGACCCAGCGGGAGATATTTTAAATGTAAAAACTGTCGAATTAACAAATTTCCAAGGAAATTCACAAAACTTTCGAGAGATTGCATTTAACGAGGCAGAGATTCCAGCACCAGGAGGTGTTTCAACAGATCTAACCTTATGGCTAGACGCTGATGATGCTGCGACCTTGTATCAAGAACCCGGGTGCATGAATCTAGCAACAGCAGGGCAAGGTGTTGGATGTTGGCAAGATAAATCAGGGCAAAATAATCATGTAACAGGTACTGCCGAACCAACTGTTTTGGCAGCTAGTTTAAATGGTAAAACTACATTAGATTTCGCATCTGATTCACTGGCAACACCAGACGGAGATCAAATTACTTCAAACACTGGGTATACGAAATTTGCCGTAGTTAAATTTGATGCAGGTGGAAGTAATAATATTATTTCATCAAGCCCAGGAACTCATGCTTTTTGGGGAAATGGGGGAACACAAATCGCTATGTGGCATAGTGGAACATTTATCAATAGTGGTAATTTAGGAATATCAAATTATCAAATTGGTGTGGGGCGATATGGAACACCTGATGGAGAAATAAGTATTATCAATGTAGATGGAACCGAGGTTGATACTGATACTGCTACGCGTAATTTTAATTCTACTAATCAAGTAACACGGATCGGTTCACATGGATCTGGTAACAATTTAAATGGTCAATTAGCCGAAGCGATTGTCTATGACCGAGCTCTTACTGATGATGAGATTGATAAAGTTGAATGTTATTTATCTGCAAAATGGGGAATTGCGGTATCCAGTGATTGCCAATTACAGGTTAGCGTAACAACATTATCTATTCCTGAAAACGCCGGGACTGAAACATTTACCGTCGAATTAGGAGAACAACCAGCAACTGATGTTGTGGTTGATATTTCAAGTGCTAACACCGCAGAAGCAACAGTGAGCCCGGCAACATTAACCTTTACCGATACTAATTGGAATGTAGCACAGACCGTAACGGTAACGGGTGTTGATGACAGTAATCGAGGAGATGATACAACCACTATTACGGTATCGGTAAATGACGCTGTTAGTGATGATAATTTTGATGCAGCAAATGATGTAATCATAGATATTAGTCTTCTCAGTGATGAACCTTTGGTATCACCTGGTGGAATTGCTGTTGGACTTGCCGCATGGGTCAAGGCTGATAATGGTATTTTAGGTAGTCCAATTACCGCATGGGAAAACGCTGCTATAGCATCTGACCCAATAATTATTGGAACACCTGATTTTGAGGCAGAATCAATTAACTTTAATCCGGCGGTATCATTTCAAGGGGTCACTACCAATGAATATATAAATTTTGGAAATATTGTTAATGGGTGGAATGAGGCGCAGGCATTTATGGTTGCCGCACAGGACAATGAAAATGTCGTTAATGGACAGGAAACAGGTCATTGGCGTATTGGAGGAAATTCAAATAGTCATAATACCTGGGTCAATGAATTATTATATGAATCATTTGGAAATAATAGTCGAATTAATAACATAACAACACCGACCAGCACACATATCCCACATCTTTATAGTGCCAGTCAGTCATCAACAAACCAGTCAAATCTGTATTGGAATGGAGAAAATTTCCATACCAGTACTCGTGGTTCTCTCTTTGGAAATCAACCTGTTTGGCTAGGGCGTAACCGAGGTGGAGGTCGTTATCTAGGAGATATTCCAGAATTTATTTTATATGATGCGCCACTTTCAGCAGGGGATAAAAACCGTGTTGATTCATATTTAGCCTTAAAATACGGTATTAGTTTAGACCAATCAACACCTACTGATTACATTGCCAGTGATGGAACAACCCAGATCTGGGACGCAAATATTCCAAGCGCCAGCACCTATAATCATGATATTGCTGGAATCGGTCGAGATGATGATTCTGGATTAGGACAAGTAAAATCTCGTTCAATGAGTGAGGATGGATTCGTTATTATCGAAGCCGAAGCTGAAGGAACAAACACTGCGAATAATTTTACTGATATTGATAATCTAGAATTTTTGACCTGGGCAAATGATGATGGCAACCTCCAGATTTCTAATAATGAAATTCCAACAGGGTTACCTGTGGCTGCCAATGTTCGTTTGAATCGACAATGGCAAGTCCAACACCACGGTGACCTAGGGTCAGTAATGGTTTCGTTTGATTTGGCAGACCAGCCATTAATTGATACCACGTCTGCTGGTGACTATGCATTGCTCATTGATACTGATGCAGATTTCTCTGATGCGGCAGTGCACACAACAGGAGCAAATATTAATGGAGATGAGATTGTCTTTAGCGGTGTATCATTTACCGATAGAGATTATTTCACCTTGGCAGGTCCACCAAAACCAGCACCAGGAGGAGTCGGATCCGACCTATGGTTAAAGGCTGATAAGGGGACCGATACAACAAATGATGATGATCCAATAACAACATGGACTGACCAGGCAGGAAATAATAATGCCATTGGGTCAGGAACAACCCGTCCATTATTTAAAAATGATACAGCGAGTCAAATTAACTTTAATCCGACATTACGTTTTGACGGAATAAATGACTGGCTAGGAATTACGCGAAATTTTCCGGAACGAAATTATTCGCATTTAATTGTATACAAAACCTCTGACGCAAATGGTTCATTATCTGCAATCACCAGTCCAACGAGTCCAACCGCAAGATCACATGACCGAAACTTTACCATGAGTGCTGGGCAATTACGACATCGTCTATGGTCAGAACAGCGATTGGTTGGTGGATCTGGATTAAATAATAATAAGGCACATATTGCATCATTAACCGTTGCTAATGGAGACGGACAAAGAGTTTATTCAGATGGAACACAGGTAGCATCAGGAAACAAAGATTTTTCTAATTTTTCTTGGCAGACAGGTATGGTATTAGGACGACATAATTATTATGGAGCCTTGGCAGGTGATATCGCCGAAGTGATTTTTGTAGACAGGGCTATTAACACCACCGAACGAAATAGAGTCGAATCATATTTAGCATTAAAATATGGTATTACCCTCGATCAATCAACCGCAACGAATTATGTATCCAGCAATGGTTCAGTAATCTTTGATGCATCAACAACCATGGCTGGATATAATCACGACATCGCTGGTATCGGTCAAGATGACACCAGTGGTCTCGATCAAACACAATCATTATCACAAAATGACGATGCGATAGTAAGAATCAGTAATGCATCAGCACAAGATACTCATGAATTTTTGGTATGGGGGAATGATGATGGGGTATTGACCCAAACAACAACAAATATTCCAACCACGATTCCTGACGCAACGCGGTTAACACGTCTATGGCGTGCCCAAGAAACAGGAGATGTTGGTAATGTCGATGTATCAATTGATATTTCATCATTGGGAATTATTGTCGGTTCAGCCACGAATTTGCATCTTATCAAGGATACTGATACCGATTTCACTGATGCTCCAACGATTGCTGGATCATCTATTTCAGGCGGTGTTGTAACCTTTAGCGGTGTTTCATTTGATGATGGAGACTACTTTACTCTGGCGGTATTACCGGTAATTATTAACGGAACTGTTTGGAGTGATGATGTAAATTCTGGTGTTATTGATAGTGGTGAAGTAGGTATTAATAACGTGACCGTGGCATTATATAACGATAATGGTACGGTCGGAACGTATGAATCTGGAACCGATACTTTGGTGAATACAGCAACAACTGCAAATAATGGAACCTATACCTTTGCTGGGTTACCTGGCGGTGATTATGTTGTCCAGATAACTGATACGGCAAATATTTTAGAGGTTGCGATTCCAACAATACCATCAGATGAGACACGATTTTATTCAACTGCAGTTGGTGATGTTGTAAATAATGCTGATTTTGGATATGATTTCATGCCGCCTGTTGTTACTGATGCTCATATTTCTGTAAATTCTGGAACCGGAACAAACGGAACATTTATTGTTGGAGATACATTGACGGTCACCTGGGATGCATCGATAGCAGGAGACGCGCAACCATTTACATTGACGTCAGTATTGGCTGATATGTCAGATCTTGGTGGTGCAGTAAATACTCTCATGACTGATACTACCGATTGCGGTGGTACGGCAAATGATGGTATCTACGAAACATGTATTACGTATTCTGCAGGTAATGATGATGTTACCAATGTAAACGTGGCTATTACTGCCACTAATGCTGGACTGACAACAGGTCCAATTACTGATTCATCAGATAATGATATTGATAACCAGCCACCAGTATTCATCTCGTCTGGTTTAGCTATTTCACCAGATGGAGCTGTGGCTGATGTTGCTGCGGTAAACGGTAATGATGTTGACCCTGACCAGGTTGTAGTGAATGCTGTACTGGATATTTCTGATACAGATACTATTACCTGGGATGCAACAGCTATCGGAGGTAGTGCAAACGAGGTAAACGGTAATTCAATCACGATGACACCAGGTAATGTGGATGATCTTTTGGTGACTTTTGATGTCACGGCAACAGATAATGCAGGGAACACCATAGTATTTAATACTGATACTATAGATAATAGTTTCATTAGCGTTGATACTATCGTACCTTCAGGACTAACGATTAGCTCACCAGATGATGCAGTTAAAACAAACATGCCAACGGTCGAAGGAATCTGTGAACCAGAGCAAAATATTACCATTGTTCCATCGAGTGATGATGCTGTAGTATCTGCTATTTGCGATACAAACGGTACTTATGAATTGTTAGTTCCTCTCACTGATAAACAGGGAATAGTAACACTCGAGGTATTCCAATCAGATGTATCAGGTAACTTTGATACCAGTCTGACAGTTGATATTGATACAGGTAATTCTTCTTCAAATAGAGGTGGTTCAAAACGAACTAGCAGGGAAAAATTATTAAATATTTTTGGATTTGGTGAAAAAGAAAATTCTGAAATAGAAGAATCAATAAATCCAGAATCTGTAATTATTGAAACTACAGAACCAACCCTTGGCGCAGGAGAACAATGTCCATCATCACAACTCCTGACTCAAAACCTCAAGGCACCAGCCATCAACGGTAAATACAACAGCTATACCAAGGCAACCGTCACCGAGGCAAAAATCCTCCAAGAACATATGAACCGATTAGGATTTAATGCGGGAGTTGTTGATGGTTGGATTGGTCCAATCGGAGATGCCGCTATTAAACGAATGCAAACTTATTTAGGGACAACACCCGATGGTTACGTAGGACCAAAAACACGAGCATTGATTAATAATAGTTGTGGCAAGAGCGTTACTTCCACCCAAAATCCTTTAGTTGACCTAGAGCCAACTGAAGCCGAACTAAAAACGCTTATCAAAAAGCTCAAAGAGCAGATTTCTAGCTTACTCGAGTAAATAAAAAACATCGTATGATGTTTTTTATTTATTAAGATAAGTGATAGTTATTTGTAAAACTGTTGCAAAACTCACCCATAATGCATATGGAATTTGTATATAACTAATCCAACGTGCAAAAGGAAAGATTACAATCATCGCCCATATAAGTGTTCCGAGCACAAGTATGATATCAATCGAAGCTAGTACATTATTTTTTAATTCAAATTGAAAATATGTAAAGATAACATTAAAAATTATGTTTAATATAAAAGGAAGAGCTACTATGAACGGGAGCTGTTTTTGGAAAAGCATAAGAAATACTTTTCCAAATGAAATAATAATTAAGAGATATAAGACTGACCACACAGGTCCAAATATCCATGACGGTGGAGCCCATTCAGGGCGAATAATGTTGTTATACCAAGTTGATGATGAATTCATATTTTTATTTTCCAATCTTTGGGAGCAAAACCCTCGCCTTCAGGCGATCCCTTCAGGGCAACAATGAT
>CALBVO010000005.1 GCA_937970115.1 Minisyncoccota bacterium
CGCTGAGGTCGCGAGTTCAAGTCTCGCCCTCGACACAATAAGAAATCTTGATAGACATCGAGATTTTTATTTTAAAAAGAATTGATACAAATGTATTTTTATATTAATATATTGTTGTTAGCCATCATAGCTCAGTCGGTAGAGCGCATCCATGGTAAGGATGAGGTCCTGGGTTCAATTCCCAGTGTTGGCTCAAAAAATACATATCATTATATGTTTTTTATTTTAGTTCAATCTAAATCTTAAATAACCTAATCGGCTAATGAGAAATAATTGTATTTATAAATATTTTTTCTGTAACAAAAAACAAATGACTATCAATAATGATAGTCATTTGTTTTTTGTTGCGGAAGCCCGATTCGAACGAGCGTCTTCAGGTTATGAGCCTGATGAGATACCATTACTCCATTCCGCTATACTCAACGTAAACGTATATTACATTGAATGATAAATTATGCAAGGTAACCATTATTTTCTAACAGATTTTCGTATATTTTATAGGCACGATAAACATCTCGATCGTTTAAGGGGAAACGACTTCCCTCATGAGCGACTTTATTTCTCAATAAATGAACATCCCAAGCCGCATCAGTCCACGATACACCCTGTCGTTGCATATTTTTTAATCGTTCTCCAAAATTATCCCCCTGATACCCCATAGATAATATCATATTATCTAACATGGCATCAGCATCAATAATTGCTAATCGCCACAGATTGGGATCGTTTGATCTAAACTGTTCAGCGATATTTTGCCATTGTTGATTACGAGGGTTATTAATTGTTGGTGGTGAATTATTAAAATGATTATGACGTTGTAATAGTTTTTTTTTCTTTAATGTAATGATATTTAAACTATACACAATAATAATACCAACAAAAAAAATACTAAAGAAAAAAGAAATAATCTTGAGAAACGCTATTATTGATGAAAGATCCATATATATTTATAGTATAACACGCTCGAAATCCTTTCCAGCCTCAAATAGTTTCTGTTCACAAAACATAGGTGCTGTAAAATGCATACTAAATGGCATATTTTCACTATTTTTACCAGAAGGAATTGATAGGGCTGGATTTCCAGTAAGTTTATAAGGAACCTTAAATACATCCTCAAGATATAGGGAAATAGGATCTTTTTTTGCACCAAACTTAAACGCAACATTAGGTGCTGTCGGTGTTGCCAGAATATCAATCGTTTCAAAAATATCACGTATCTCTTGAGTTATTTTTGAACGTAACTGGCGTGCCTTATAATAGTATTCATCATGGTAACCTGATGACAATACGTATGTTCCTAGCATAATTCTACGTTGAACCTCCCTACCAAAACCTTTTGTTTTGGTTTTTTTATATCCATCAACAAGATTTTCTCCTTTTTCAGAGAGTGCATACCTGATACCATCATACCGAGCAAGGTTTGATGATACTTCTGCTGGCTGTAATGTATAGTAAACAGCGAGTGCATGTTGCAAGTTTGGTAGATCGACATCTACGATGGTGTATCCCTCTTTTTTCATTAATTCCAAAGAATCGTTAAAATTCTCAAGCACCTCCGAATTAAGACCATCAACCTCAAGAAACGATCGCGGAACACCAATAACCTTATTATTTTTATTTTTATTTTGATATTCAGCTCTTTTTTTAAGAGGTACAGAAGTACTGTCTAAAGGATCATATTCATTAATAACATTAAATACTGTTTCTGCATCTTCTACTGAATTAGTAATAGGTCCTATAACATCTAATGACGAAGACATTGCGATTAAACCACGCCGAGATACTGCTCCGTACGTAGGTTTTAACCCTACAACACCACAACAAGCCGCTGGCTGACGAATAGATCCTCCGGTATCTGAGCCAAGAGTATATGGAACCATTCCTGCTGCAACAGCAGCCGCAGGACCACCCGAAGACCCACCAGGGACTCGGGACTCATCAAGAGGGTTTAGAGTAGGCCCAAAATAAGAAGACTCAGTAGATGTTCCCATCGCCATATCATCCATATTTAAACGACCCATAATCATGGCTTTTTGGGCTTTAAAAATTTTCGCAATATGTGAATCATAACTTGCAGTATAATTTTCAAGCATTTGTGATGCTGAGCTCACTTTTTTACCTTTAAATAAAATATTATCTTTTATACCGACAGGAATTCCTGATAAGATATGTGTATATTCTGAGTGGTCCAGCTGTTGATCAGTAAAAACTTCGATAAATGAATTAACAGAAGTATCTCGCTCATCAATAACTGACATACTGTGATCATACAGATCTTTGGCAGTTATATTTCCTGATACTAAATCCGTATGTAGTTGCTTGATTGTTGTTTTTTTAAAATTCATAATTACAAAATCTTATCTACCTTAACAAAATCCCCTTCTCTTTGCGGCGCGGCTTCTAATAGAATTTCAGAAAATTCACCTGAATAATATGACGCATCATCATTACGCATACTATTTGTAGTATCACCACGTACTTCTTCGGTAAAATTATCAATATGAACACTATTAATAGTACTAATATAATTTAAGATACCTTCAAAATCTTTTTTATAGGATTCAATATCCTCTTCGGATAACTCTAACCGAGCCAAATCAGCCAAGTTTTTTATTTCTTCGTTTGTCATAAATAATAGTATACCTAGTGCATTAAAAAATACAAAAAAAATAAACTACCGTGGACTAAAGTCACGGAGTATTTGTTACTTCGATAATATTTCAGTGATCTGTCTATCTTATTGTAAGACATAAGAGGCTCTGTGTATAAATACACAGAGTGATACCTTGTATTTGATATTCTTGTAAGGTC
>CALBVO010000006.1 GCA_937970115.1 Minisyncoccota bacterium
TCCATTTTGTGAAGGCCTTTGGTTTTCTTAATTTCTTATTCAGATGAAATAAAAATTATTTAAATATTATTTGTTAAAGTTCTGCTTTTCATAGGATCTATTGTTGTACATAGTATTTAATTATTTGGCGACATGTTATAAATTACTTTTAATATTTTTAATTCTCCATTGATTCTCTCAAAAACGAACAGATTTTTTGTTTCGAACGAAACACGATCATCTCCATTTTTTGGATAGAAAATACCTTTTACCATGCCTCTCATGATGACGTTATCACCATATGACGTGAATTCTATAATTTTATGCTCCATTTCTGAATATCCATATTCATTTTGTTGCTTCAAATATGAAAGTAAATCTTGTTTATTACTTATTACATTGTTATTGGGTGCCATATGAACTATTTTTTCAGAGTATACAGCTAATTGTTCTTCCTTTGAAATTTCATGGTTGTCAAGGATATCAAGAATACCCTCGATTTCTTGCCTAACATTTTTTTTAGTATTTATCCTGACAAAGATTCCTTTATAAAACAAGCCAGTAGGATTATCATCCTTATCGAATTGCACAGAGTTCAAGGCATACTCTGAATCTCCAATCCATTCATATGTGTAAATCCGGTAAGTGCCTGGAGCTTCCCCTTCAAAACTAACCTTTAGCTTCAAATTATTTTGGTCATAAAATTCACCTATGCCTACTCCGGCCCTGATGTTACCAAAAGACGATAAATGGCTAACTTCTTTTGTGTTAGGATTAAAAGACCAAAATATATGTCCGTTAGGTTCCGGACCGTCGATAATAGATAATAGACTATTTTCTGTATTAATCTGGGTGGATATCGTATGGTGTTTTGGAATCTTTATTGTATCGTTTTTACCTCCCCAGTTTTGAATCCAAGTGTCATCTTTAAGTGTCCACTCTCCGATGAATTTAGCAAAAGGGTTTTTAGATATTTCAAGAGAGTCTTGAATTTGTTTATTTGTTGCTCTGCCATTTAGCTCATAAGATATTGATGTTTTTTGGGCGATAACCTGAATGGCTAAAAGGATGTATATTATTGTTATGTAAAATTTCATTTTTCTTTGATTTATTATGTACAACGTATTGGTGATATGGAGCGGACGCAGCGATAGCAAGTCTGATCTTATATCACTTGTTAGCCTTTCGTTTTTCATTACTTGTCATCAGATACTGAATCTAATAAATCCAATAGCTCTTCTGCCAATTTAAGCATTCTTTGATAACCAGAATTCTGAGTTGTACAATTCCCTCTTCGAAGCATCAATGCTGATATATACTCTTTGTCCTTTAACATATTTCTGTAATCGCCGTTCGTCTCCATGCCAAAAGATGATCCAGCTCCTGACTCAAAAAGATCGCCATCATTTAAAGCCCTTAAAAAGATAGGAGTATTATAGTTGTGCATATAGAGTTGAATACTACGTTCATTATTCATTTCGTTTTGCTGTTGTGCGGTATAATATTTGAATATTTTATCCCTAAGTTGTTTGTCTATTAGTACTCCGTGACTGCTTGATTCTATTTGGTTTATGGTACTTCTCTCAGGTAAAAAATAACTCTCGCTCACTAAGGGAATATGTCGATTTAGTAACTCTATCTTTTCAGATTTTGATAATTCTTTTCCACTTATAAAAGTCATAAGTATAGTGTCAATTTGAGTCACTCTATTTTCGTTGCCTTTGATATCATTCTTAAGTTCGCTTATATCCGAGCTTATATCAGATTTTAGATCGTTTAAGTATGTATTAACTGTTTTTTGATTTTTACGTTCTTGTATGATACTATTGACGTAAACAGCAAGTAAAATACCAACCATAACAAGGACTATTTCACCAAGTGCATATAATAAGTAATTTTTAACCTTGTTTTTTACAATTAATTTTTCTCGTATTTTTCTGAAGAATTTCATATTTAAATTTTCAAATGAAGGCTAACGGCTTTGTGACATGCGTCGTGCTGACGAAGGAAAGCATGATCGTCATGTCACTTGTTACCTACTGGCCTTCACTTCTTGAACTAAAAATACGTCTTTTTCACAATCGGAATTAATGATCTCGATTACCTCATTTTTCTCAGTGATAAAACTTAGAAATAGGTTTTCGTAGTCATTCCAGTTTTTTTCAGCAGGAGGTATTTCACAAGATTCTAAGAGGTAATACACGTAATTATCTTTTTGAGTAAACAGCCCCCCAGATTTCCTAATCCTTTCAAAAATGCGAACTTGCTCTACACGTAATCCTGCCTGTCCTTCAATTTCTTCCTTTCGAATTTGACTACGAGTCTTTATTTCTTGAAATGCATGTTGTGCACTTGGTACGTCTTTATAAGTAGCCATAAATAGAATGACACCATCATAATTTCCGTCAACAGATTTGTCAAAATATTCTCCATTGGAATAAGTGGTATAGCTATTGAAATGGTCGGAATTGAAGTCGTCAGCTTCGAAAATCATTTGGATATCCCAATAGCGGCTAGGAGTGCGGTCATGAACAATAACTCTCAAATTTTCCCCAAGCACCTTACTAGAGAAATTCAATACAGATTTCTCTAAATCAATATCAGGCATAGATTCCTTTACATTTTCAATCTTTTGTCCAGTGTTATTTACTCTACATGAGATTAAAGTTATATTCAAAATTAGTATTATCAGATAGTTGATTTTCATTATTTCTTTTTTGCTTGTAGGTAACGGTGCGTGTAGCTGGCGTCGTCGGC
>CALBVO010000007.1 GCA_937970115.1 Minisyncoccota bacterium
AAATCCACAATATCTTGCTTTTCTTCTTAGTTTTAATAAAGTCTTTAATGGTAGTAAATCCGTCAAAATAATCTATAATTTCAACTATAGTCATTGCACCTAATAAAAACACTAAAATTTCAGCGGTTTTACCTAGATGATACAACAATGTTTCTTCCATTAAATGCATTTTTTCTTCGCTAGCAAACGATCCAAAATTTTCTAACAATGCATGTTTTCCTGAATCAAACCATTGTGGAAAGCTTTCTAAGCCTAAGGCTATTAACGCCCAACATACAGCCATCATAACTAAGGCGGGTATTAACTTGTCTATTTTTATACTATGCTCTAAAGTTATGGCTAAATAGCCAAATACAAATACTAAAATAATTACCAATTCCATTTCTTTAATTTTTAGTTAATACAAATTTACTATATTTAATCAAAAAAAATAGATTTAGTCAAAAATCTATTTTTATATGCAATATTCTTTTCAGTTATGCAAGAATTCCTCCACCCAGGCATTCATTCCCTCTATAAAATACAACAGACTGCCCTGCTGCAAGTGTTGCGTCAATTTCATGAAACTGAATTTTAGCTATTTTTTGATTATGATCAATCTCAAGAATATTAATTTTTTTTGTTGAACCTCGGTAACGAATTTGTACATCTATAACATCGCCAACTTTTAAAATATTTTTATTATCAATAAGATCAATTAAACTAAAAACCTTCGTTAAAATGGTATCTGCTTCTGGGTTTTGAGAAACGGTAATAGTGTTTCCCTTAATATCTTTTGCAACTACGTAATAGGGTTTATCATTAGTACCCTTATATTTTGAATCGATACTAAAACCATGGCGTTCAGAAATTGTATAAAACAATGAGCCCTTATGTGATCCAATTTTTTCACCATCAGTATTTAAAACATCTCCTGGTTTCTCATCAATATAATGAGCAAGAAAATCTTTCATATCAATTTCCCCAATAAAGCAAATTCCCTGTGAATCTTTTTTTGTTGCAGTTGGTAGGTTATATTTTTTTGCTAATTTCCGAACTTGAGATTTTGGCATATTTCCGACCGGAAATAAAATATGTTGCAATTGATTTTGTTCCAAGGTCCACAAGAAATATGATTGATCTTTTTTTGGATCATTTCCACGTAGCATTGTTACAACTCCATCGTTATTAACAGACCGATCAACATAATGGCCCGTTGCAATATAATCAGCACCTTTTGATAATGCCCATCTTAAGAACCCGCCAAATTTAACTTCACGATTACACATAACATCCGGATTAGGAGTTCGCCCTGCACGGTATTCACTAATCATATAATCAGCTACCCCCTCTTTGTATTCTTTTTCTAAATTAAGCTCAACAAAAGGAATATTAATATGAGCACAAACACGCATTGCATCACGACGCTCATCTTGCCATGTGCATTCTATCCAGTCAGGTTGCCAGGTACGCATAAAAACACCAACGACATCATATCCCTGGTTTTTTAAGAGTGCGGCCGATACCGATGAGTCAACACCGCCAGAAACCCCAACAAATACTGTTTTATTATTATCCGGATTTTGCATAAAAAAACTCTTTACTTATTCAGTCTATATTCATAGATTGATAAGTAAAGAGCTTGTCATATATTTTAATTTATGCGACCGATTTATGATCGGCAAGAAAATCTTCCATACGTTGTTGTATATGAAAACGATGCCTCTCTGCATCATGTCGATTTTGTATAGATAAATATATTAATTCGTTATGTAAACGCTCATGAATATATTTATTCTTCAATTGTACAACAGAAGGTACGAATTCTTTTATAGATATTTTTCTTGTTTTCTTAATTTGAAATAAAAAACCGAGTTTGGTATTACTAAACCGCATGAACATATCAACACCTAAATTATCTAGATTACTATTATATTCAAGTTTAAACATGGTGCCAGAAACAAGATCCTTTAACACTTCAATCATATACCATTCTGAACGAACACCTTGCATGTATTTATCCAGCTCAGAAATTAACATATTTTCAAATATTAAACGTTTTGATACGGTATCCAAGCATCCGAGAACAAAATCTACATGTCGAGCAGTGCCAAGCTTTTTACTTAAAGCTATGCCTCTTGATTTGTCGTATTCAAATCTAAAAGTCATCAATTGATGGAGATACCTAAAAGTTACCCTATATTTTGCATCTATCTTAATGACGTTGATATTTGTAACAGTATGTAAATCCTTATTAAATTCTCGACTGAACTTGGTAAAAGATTTTGATAAAATTTTATAAATAAAATCTTCATCTTTTGTATTAGGTAGTTCTGTAAAATACACTATTATTTCGGATGGTTCTATTTTTTTACGGGCTCTGTATTTTTGCAAAGCTTTTTTACGTGCTTTTGATATAAGAGATTTTTTCATTTTTTTATTTTTAATATTTGTTATTAATAGTACATATAAAAAATAATACGTCAAGTATTATTTTTTATTAATGCAATAACTTCATTCAACATTTCTATTCTATTTTTTAGAAGTCTATTTTTTGCTTCTTCCAAGGTAAACCACCCATGATTTTTAAGCTCTGTAGTTTGGGGAGTAACCTTGGTATTAGATACAATACCTACAAAATAAATCACTTTTTTAATAATATCACTACCTCTCTTTTTAGGTATACGATATCGTTCAGTAAATATTGTATTCCCTAAATAATTATCGCAATGAATATTTGTTTCTTCGTGAAGCTCACGAATAGCTGTTTCATGATGAGTTTCTTTTTTTTCTTTCCCACCCTTTGGAAAACCCCAATAATCTCCATAACCTTGTACTAACAAAAAACGAATTTTTCCATTCGCATTGATAGATACTGGTATAACCCCGCATGAGACTCGATAACGCATAATTATGGTAATTATATCATAGATTATTTATGTAAAAGAAAAACACTGGTATCTCGTGTTTTTATAGTTCAAGAAGTTTTCTATAAACTTCAACGGTTGCTCGTGTATCGGCAAGCGCTGTATGCGCTCGGTCATTAGTGATACCAAAACGTTCACATAAAGAACCAAGATTATAACGAGTAACATTTTGATCCTTATGTAACTTTGCAAAAGCAAAGGAAATCGTATCAATTTTTGCATAAAACATTTTATTTTCTACCCCGCTTGTAGCAAATGCCTTTGCGATAAATGACCAGTCAAATGCGACATTATGGGCTACAAAGATACATTCTTTGGTTTTGTCTGCAAAAACTTGCATTGCCTGTTCTAAGTTCGAGGCGAACAGCCACTCTGCTTCGTTGTAACCATTAATAGATAATGCTTCTGGGTCAGCGTTTTCTAGTTTTTCTGGTTTAATTTTCAATTCAAATTCTTCAACAACATTTCCTAAAATACCATCGTTTTGAGAAACAATTACGCAACCAATTTCAATAATTTCTTGGGTTTCAGGATTAAAACCTGTTGTTTCAATATCGACAAACGCTAAATTTTTATTTTTCATAATCCTTATTTTACATATTCAATCACTATCGTAAATACTGATTAATATTGTTAATATGCTGATTATAGGTTTTTCCATAACGAACAACGCCATCTTTACCATGGAGATAAAAATAATAAGGTGACGGGAATGGATTCATAGCCGCTTCGAGAGCAACAGCTCCTGGATTACCAATAGGAGTTGGAGTAAGTCCTGTTCGAGTATAGGTATTATAAGGTCCGTCTTTACGCAAATCAGTAGCACGCACTCTGCCATTGATATATAAAAATGGTGCGTCTATTTGTAGTAATTTTCCTTCGTCAAGACGTTTCCATAAAATACCTGAAATAGTTCTTTGTTCTTTTAAATCTCCTGTTGCTTCTTTTTCTATAATTGAAGCCATGATAATAATATCTTCTAAACTTCGATTTGATGCATTTATTTTTTCCTCAAAATCTTTTATGTATGCATTAAAAGTAGTTTGCATTACATCTATAATATCTTGAGTACTTGCTGAAGGCAGAAAGGAATAAGTATCTGGGAATAAATACCCCTCTAAACCTTTGGTATTTTCTAGGAAAAAATTTACGTCAAATTTTTCAAGATTAGAGTTTTCATAGATATTAGCGATTTGTTTTATCGTTGATCCTTCTGGAATAGTTACCGAAATATAGACATCTCCGTAATCTGCGGAATCAAGACGTTCTAACACCTTCATTGGTATTTGATCACCTTCGAAAATATAATCACCTGCTTTTACTGAAATGTCCTGTGTACGTGCAAGAATACGCAGACCAAGTGCAGAATTAATGATTTTCTGTTCTTCAAGTAAGTTTGCGGTTTTAATAAGACTATACCCTTCTGGAACCGATATTCGTTTTGGTGTTTCTACGTAACTAGAACCAAAGATATGCATATACAACATAATAACCAATAAAAGCAGTGAAAGAATAAAAAAACTTATTCCACGTATTAGTTTTTTATTTTTTGTTCTTTTTTTATCTATTTCAAAATCCATAATTACATTGGTAGATTTGTAGGTGGTTCAGATTTAGTTGCCTCGATACGTTCAACAGCTGTTGTTTCTGATACTCGACCAGGAATATGGAAAAGTGTAGCTAACTCTTCACTAGTTAAAATCATTGCCGGGTTCTTTTTATACCATAAAAAATTAGCGTACTTCCAAAATCCATCGTAAAATCCAGCGCGCTCAACATAATCATTAAAAAAACGTTTTTGTAATGTCGTATAACGTAGACCCGTCAAATCTTCCCAAATCCAATCATACGTAGTATCTTCATTTTTACGAATACCATTCAAATACTGTGAATTGAAAGGTTTATAAATATGACCCTTAAAGAAACCTTTGACCCCTTTATTTTCATTTTCTTTTCGTGCTAAATAAAGTGTACGAATCTTACATTCAAAAGCTGTTTTTGATAATCCACGTTCTATAGCCTTGACCTGTTCTTGTTCAGCATAGGTGAGCTTTACGGTCGTAAAAGGTTCGTCATCAACAACAGGCTTTCCTCGCCCCATTAATTCTGTAACATATTTTCTCGCATCTGCTCTCCAGGTACTAAAAGTATCAGCACGAATAATATATTGAATCCAAATTTGTTCACCTGTTCGGATTGTTCCTAGAAATTCTAAAAGTGGAGTTAGGGGATCAATTTTTTGCTCCTCATCAAGACTTCCAACGTTTTTATCTAATTCATAATCAACATATGTTTTAATAGGAAGAAAATCTTCTTTTGCTAATTTAAAATCAGCTCCGTACAGAGTCCATGAATCTGAATGATAATTATAATCAGGTATATAACGAGTATAATCATCAACCTCATTAATTTCTGCTTGTGGAAACTGGGAATATAAAGAGGTTTTTATAGTTGATGCAAGTTTATCAGAACAACGAATGAAAAAATAAATATTTCCTTCAATGGATACAAGCTCTAATGATGAAGGATATAGCACAGCACCGTTCCAAATTCGATCGTATGGACCCATAGCACCTCCTCCAAGGAAATGTAGTACGTCAATAATCATCTCCATAGCTAATGGTGATTTATGTACTTCTCGAGGAATACTAATCTCAAGCATCGTATATTTAATATTATTAAGAAATGACTTTTGTTTATATGATAAATATATTTTCCAGGCAATAATACCTAAGATAATTGGAAGCCAAACAAAAGCACTCTTTAATATAAAGGAAAAGATAGTACTTAACATACCCTTAGTGTATCACTTCTCTCATTAAAATAAAAAACAAAAAGAAGGACTTTTTGTTTTTTACATAATTATTTTTTCTTCAAAGATTTCTTTGCCACATCAGCAAGAATATATTTACCATCCTTATCTTTTTTGAAATAATCTTTATTTGAAAGATTTACTAAAATAGTATTTTCCTTAAGATATCGTTCTTTTAAAACGGATTCAATAATTTCTTCTTTTGTTAATGGACCACGTTCATGAATAAGATCTCGAATCACGTCTTTTACGACACCTGATCGATACCCCCATTCTTTTAATCCGTACATACCGCGACCAACTAATACAAATCGATCGTCTTTAATTAATTCATTGTGTGTTGTCGCAGGATGTGCCTTTTTATCAAAAGTATCTGTAATAGCTTCTGCAACTTCTCGGAAATGCATTGGTGAGCCATTTTTTTTCATAATAAGGTATGCGTAATCTCTAATACCGCGAACTGAAATATTCTGAGAAGCCGTAAGTCCCCAATCACCCAAAGGATTTTTATCAACTAATTTTGAAAGAACGAGAAATTGTTGTGCTATTTCACTATCAACATATCCATCTTCTACTCCATCGAGACGGTCAAGGAATTTAAGAATCATTTGTTCTTCTGAAAGAAGTTCTTCATCTGTGACATGATCATGTAATTTTTCAAGAGCAGAATGAACCTTGTCTGTTAGTTCTCCGTTTACCGACCATCGTGAGCGGAATTTTTTATCTTCTTTATGTTTTTTGAAATTATCTCCAACAACAAGATGAAAATGAATATGGTTTTGAATCAATTCATCTTCATGAACTTGATCAAGGAAGTGATTTTCTGAAACAACACCACCGAGGCTGTGAATCATGGTCTCGATTTCTTCAAAAATACCTCGAGCCTCGTCGTAATTATCTGATTTTCTGATGGCTTTTAGGGCTGAGTCTTGAATTTGGCGCACACGTTCTCGTGTAATATCATATTCTTGACCGATAGCTTCTAGGGTTTTTTTACTCACTTCTTCAAGTCCGAAACGACTTTCAAGAACATATCGATCTCGATCCTTTAACCCCTTTAAGAGTTTCTTTGAAGAATTTTGTGGTTTAAAATTTAACTTAATTTTTCGTGTTTTTTTCATAGTAATTTTCTACTTATATTCGTGTGTACTTTTGTCACAATAACATAGAGTCTTATTATTAGCAAGGGCTTATAAAATGGTATTTACAAAATAATGAAAAATTTGTATGGTGAAAAAAATGAATTTAAAAAATTAAAAATGGAACTCATACCTAAAAGACAATCAAAAAAAGAAATAACTCCTTCTCAAAAAGATTCAACAACAAATTCTAAGAAAGAATCTTCTCAGAATATTAATTCTTATTGGGACAATATTCATGAATTTTCACATGAATTAATGTGAACAAAACCGCTCGTTATATTCGAGCGGTTTTTACAAATGCTTTTTCAAAAATTCTCCGGTGACTGATTTTTTGTTATCAACTAAATTCTCTGGACTTCCTTTTGCTACGACTCGCCCACCTTCATCTCCAGATTTTGGACCAAAATCAATAATATAATCTGAACATTTAATTAAATCCATATTGTGTTCAATCACCACAACCGTGTTTCCCTTATTTACTAATCGTTGAATAATTTCAATTAATTTGTTTACATCTTCGAAATGTAGGCCAACCGTTGGCTCATCTAATAGATAGAGTGTCTTATCTAATTGAGGTCGATATAATTCTGATGAGATTTTGACTCGTTGTGATTCTCCTCCAGAGAGTGTATTTGCTGGTTGACCTAGTTTCAAATATCCAAGACCTGTTTGCAGCATGGTAATTAATCGATCATTAATCGCTGGAATATCCTTGAAAAATTCTTGTGCTTCTTCGATATTCATTTCCAATACCTCGTAAATATTTTTTCCCTTAAACTGAACCTGTAGTGTTTCCTTTTCGTATCGTTTTCCCATACAGACATCACAGGTAACATGAACTGTTGGAAGGAATCCCATTTCAACAGCAACCGTTCCTCGACCCTGACATGCCTCACATCGTCCACCTTTGGTGTTAAATGAAAATCGTCCCGCCTTCCATCCGCGGATTTGTGCCTCGGTTGTTTCGGCAAATAAATCACGAATATGATCAAAGGCTCCTGTATAGGTCGCTGGATTACTTCGTGGTGTTCGTCCAATCGGTGATTGATCAAGAACAATTCCTCGAGAAATCTGTCCAAAACCATGTGCGGTATGTGCACGGATCACATCGTTTGATTTATTACGTCTAGATAATCGAGCCTCCATGTTTTTTGCCAGAACACCATGCATAAATGATGATTTTCCTGATCCAGAAACACCTGTAATACAGGTTAGTTTATTTAATGGAATTTCAACATTCACATTTTTTAAATTATTATGAACAATTCCCTCAAGGGCGATTCCACCTTTATCCTTGGTTCGTCTGCGTTCTGGTAATGCTACTTTTTTCTTTCCTGTTAAATATTGTAAGGTTAACGATTTCTTAATAGCTGTTGGTGAGGTTAATAATTTTTGTAGATCATCAGCTACGATGACTTCTCCACCATATTTCCCTGCTCCAGGACCAATTTCAATCAAATAATCTGATGCAAAAATGGTTTCCTCATCATGCTCAACGACAATAATAGTATTACCCTTATCGGTTAATTCTCGTAATGTCTGAATCAGACGTTTATTATCTCGTGCATGTAAACCAATCGTTGGTTCATCCAGGACATATAATGCACCAACCAATTGTGATCCTAGTTGTGACGCCAAACGAATACGTTGTGACTCTCCACCAGAGAGTGTATGCGCACGACGACCCAAAGACAAATATTCCAATCCAACCGACATCAGAAATTCCAATCGATTTTCAATCTCACGTAATAATGGTGCTGCGATTTTCTTTTCTTTTTCTGTCAAATCAATCTCTGCCATAAAGGCGTAGGCTTCTTGGATTTTCATATCCACAAAATCGTCGATACTCTTTCGGCCTTCTTCGGTATCAACAACATTATCATCCTTGTCATATTTCCCCAGAAATACCTGCAAGGCCTCTGGTCGCAATCGTGCTCCCATACATTCTGGACACACATCTTCACCAAACATATGTTTTGTTCCTAGTCCGTTACAAGTTGGACAAGCTCCATACGGTGAGTTAAATGAAAATAATCGTGGTTCAATTTCAGGAAAAACATAGCCGTCTTCGGGACAGACGAGTTTTGCTGACATCAAAGTTTCATCAACAAATTTTCCGTCTTCTGTTTCAACGAGAACTTTGATCATTCCTTCTGATTCATCGATTGCCTTTTCAACTGCCTCACCTAATCGCAATCGCACATCATCTGGATTATCAGAAAATTCATGAACCGCAAAACTATCTACGACAAAATCAATGTCGTGTTTTTTTGTTTTTGTTAATTTAATTTGTTTCCGCAAGGATTTCATCTCGCCATCAACACGTGCCTGAGCATATCCCTTGTTTAGCATGTCATACAACAGTTGATAATGTTCACCTTTTCGCCCACGAATTACTGGGGTTAAGATATGCACCTGCATTTCATCAATAGTTACGCCCATAACCTTTTTAGCTTTTTCTGGTTTTTTATGTTTTTCAACAATCTTAAAAACAAAATCAAGAATCTCTTGATTTGAAAGCTTCTTAATCCGCAATCCAGAAATAGGAGAAAATGGTTGACCAATTCGAGCGTAGAGAATACGCAGGTAATCATAAATTTCTGTAATTGTTGCAATCGTTGAGCGAGGATTATTTGATCGTGTTTTTTGATCAATTGAAATAGCCGGTGACAGACCTGTAATTTCATCAACATCTGGTTTCGACATTTGATTCAGAAACTGTCGTGCATATGATGACAATGATTCGACATAGCGTCGTTGCCCTTCGGCAAAGATCGTATCAAATGCCAACGATGATTTCCCAGAACCAGACAGACCGGTAATCACGGTCATTTTATTACGAGGTATTTTTACATCAAAATCCTTCAAATTGTGCGTCCGCGCACCTTTGATGGTAATCCATTCTTGGTTGATTTTGTTTTGATCTTTTTTCTTTGACATCTTTTTACTATAACAAGATATTTTTTAAATAAAAGAAAAATAAACTACTACCGGCTAAAGACCGGTAGTTTTACTTAGTACGCTTGAAAGCCGTAATAACTAAGTAGATAAGACCGTGAATCCATCACCACGTTTCTCTTCGTCTTCATCTTGGT
>CALBVO010000008.1 GCA_937970115.1 Minisyncoccota bacterium
GTGCTGGTGCTGGTGCTGGTTGATTATCTGTCTTCGTTTTTTTTATTTGCAAACTTTTTTTAGGTACATCCCCCAAAGCCTTTTTAAGTACGGATTGCAACGAAGATATCGTATCTTTTTGAGCACTTCTATCTTTAGCTACCTCTTTTTTTACCTCAGTTTTTTTTGCTACTATAGTAGCTGCTTTTTTGGTAATAGTATGTGGGATTTTTGTCTTTATTTTCTTATATGAAGCATTTTCTTCAAAGGTCTCAGGCTCCAGTTTATTTTTTTTAACATTATTAATATTTTTCGGAATAATTTTATGTATAGATTTTTTATTTGGTTTTGAATCTATTTTATTTAAAAGATCATTTAATTTTGGAGATACGACTTGTTTCATTTCAAGCTCCGCCTCCTGCTTATTAATTTCACTCATTTCTTTTTTAGATATAGATTCATCAGTACCTGATTTTTTTTTATCAACAATTAAACTCTGCTTTTGAATTTGTTGAATTTGAGTTTTTTGATGATTATTATTTGAACTAGATTTTAAACTGCCATCTTTGGCAAAACTTCTTTTTTCAGGTTTTTTTAAAGGTTGGTACCATTCATCAATTCTATTTTGAACTAACATTCGTGGCTGTGCATAGTTTGCACGAGACTGAGTAATAACTTGAGGTCTCATAGAGATCGATTGTTTGTCAATCGGTGGTAATGTTCTCGCAGAAAAAGGACGAGATCCAATACCGTCGATCATCAATGATAAATAAATTTGGAATTTACCAAGATTTACAATATCTTCGGCGGTAAATGTTGGTGCAAATTGTTTTTCAAAAACTTCAGCATCAGTAGCCCCAATACGGAAGGTAATCATAGTCCCAACGTTACCAAAAATAGCAGAGGCTACTCCTTCCTCCATTTGTTCAACATATTGGTGTGCAACCGTAAGATTCAATTTATATTTTCGAGCCTCTGACAAAATATCTGCAAATGACTCGTTGGCAAAGTTTTGGAACTCATCCACAAAGAAAAAGAAGTTAGGGAGTTTATCTAGATTCCCTGCTCCGACATCAGCCCGGCTCATCGCAGAAAGATAGAGTTTTGTAATTAACATCCCTCCTAAAAGGTTACCGTTTGATTCTCCGATTAACCCCTTTGAAAGATTTACGAGGACAATTTTTTTATTATCCATAGCATCACGAAAATCGATAGCTGATTTTTCTTGACCAACAATATTTCGAATTAATGGATTAGAAGTAAATTGCCCGATCTTGTTTTGAATAGCTGCGCCTGCTTCTTTTGCATATCGCGGGTCCCATTTATTATATTCATCAATCCAAAAAGCCTTTACTGATGCATCAGTAATGTATTTAATAACATCATTTCGATAATCCTTTTCGGCCAACATTCGGTTCACTCCTAGTAATGTTGCACCTGGATATTCTAATAATGCCAACAAGGTATTAGAGAGGATATATTCCATTCGCGCAGAAAATGCATCAACCCAAATTTTCTTAAACGAAGCCATCAACCCAGCAACAACCAGGTGACGTTTATCAGCGTCAACATGCTCTAATACATTAAATGACATTGGATAATCAGTATCAAAAGGAGCAAAATAAATCACATCATTTACTCTCTCTGGTGGAATATAGTCAATCAACACATCAATAGCAGATCCATGTGGATCCATAAAACACATCCCTTCCCCATTGAGGATGTCTTGTGCTGCCATATTTTCTAAAACCGTCGATTTCCCCATCCCTGTCTTCCCGATAACATACACGTGACGAGAACGGTCTTTGTTTTTGATACCGAATTTACGTTTTTCATTACGAAAATCAGTAAGCCCAAAATAGGTGATTTTTTCTCCTTCTGACATGATTCTAGTATATCATAGTAAAAAATCTCAAATAGATAATTCCTCAATAGAGATCTTGATTATTAAAATAATATCTTTTCACAGTTTCCCCACTACTCACACACTGTATTTTTGAACAAAATATTGGTTCATGTAAAATATATAATCATGAACACACAGAATACCAATCACGTACGCATTCCCCCTCAAAATATTGATGCGGAACGAGCCTTGCTCGGATCTATTATGCTACGTCCCGTAGCTCTCAATGATGTATTAGATATGATTGTTGAAGATGATTTTTACGTACAAAAACACAAGGTCATTTTCCGTATCATGGCTGATCTCTCTCGGGTTGGTGATCCTATTGATCTGGTTTCTGTTTCAGAAAAAATGAAGAGCCTCAATCTCGTTGAACAAGCTGGAGGAATCAGCTACCTCAACGAACTGGCAAACACGGTTCCTTCTTCGACGAATGTTGAATATTATGCAAAAACCGTTGCGAATAAATCAACCTTACGGAAACTCATTAATGCCGGAGATTACGTGTCTGAATTAGGCTTCAAGGAACAAGAGGAAATGGACGTAATTCTCGATGACGCCGAAAAGAAGATTTTTGAAATTACGTCAAACCCTAACTCAGCTCAAAAATTTACCAGCATCAAGGACATCATTCCAAAATCCTGGGAGAAATTAGAACTCCTCGCGCAAGATGATGGATCATTACGTGGTGTACCTACGGGATATGTTGCCTTGAATAATATCCTCTCAGGATTCCAAGATTCTGATCTGGTAATTTTGGCTGCACGTCCATCAACCGGTAAAACTGCGCTGGCATTGGATATTGCTCGAAAGGCTGCGGTAACTCATAACATTCCTGTCGGATTCTTCTCACTAGAGATGAGTGCTGATCAATTAACCGACCGAATGTTATCTGCCGAGGCTCAGGTGGATTCATGGCGAATGCGAACTGGTAAAGGCCTTACTGATGATGATTTTGCTCGTATTTCGGTTGCTATGGAAACACTATCAAAGGCACCAATCTATATTGATGACAAACCAGGAAACAGCATTAACCAGATGCGATCAACTGCTCGAAGACTCAAGGCTGAGCATGGCCTCGGGATTATTTTTGTTGATTATTTGCAATTGATGAACACCTCAAAAAACTATGATTCAATGGTAAATCAGGTTACCGAAATTTCACGATCATTAAAGTCATTGGCTCGTGAATTAAAAGTCCCTGTGATTGCCCTATCACAGCTGTCGCGTGCTGTTGAATCTCGTGGTGGTAAACCACGATTAAGTGATCTTCGTGACTCTGGTTCAATCGAGCAAGATGCTGATGTGGTTATGTTCTTGCACAAGGAACGTAACGAGGATGGAATTGGACGAAGTCAGACAACCGATGTATTAATTGAAAAACACCGTAACGGTGCGGTTGGGCATTGTCAGCTATTCTTTGATGAACCACGTACAACGTTCTTGGATTTGGACAGGACGCATGAATTGCAGGATGGAGGGTTAGATAATGAGTTTTAATAAAAAACGAAATACTATCTATTTCGTTTTTTATATATAAAATATTTAATTATCTTTCATTTTTGAAAAGCAAAAACGAAACAAAAAACTTTTTGAGCTCACAACAGCTCTCTAAGAATAACAAAAGAGTTTCTTATATTTCAAAACTCGCCTATCGGCTCAGACAATTAAAATATTTGAAGAAACTCTCTTTGTATTCTAGACGATAGCTTTATGTAGGCTCGAAGATTAATTGACATAAACTTTATATATATTATTAAGTAAACTTAAAAAAATAATTATGTCTGAATTAGAAATTTCTTCATTAATTGATTTATTGCTCATTTTTTGTATTGCTGCCTCTGTTCTTTTTTGGGTTCAACTTAAAATCTCAGGTTCTATTTTGGAGGAAGTTGGAGAAGGAGATGCTGGTCCATGTGGTTTCGAAAATGGAGGTATAGGATTTGTATCAATACTATACTCGGTTGGAAGTTTTGCTTCAATATGTGCAGATGGGTATTTAATTTATTTAATCTGTTTAAAATTTTCTGCATTAAATATTATTACTGATCCTTTTAAAAATATTATGTTACTTTTAAGTATATTAATTATTAGATTAATAGTACTAGGAATAGCAACTGGCTACAAGATAAAAGACAAAAAATAGAAAAATAATAGGTAGAAATTGGAGAAGAACATACATTAAATAATGTAACAATTGAATTTTAAATAAAGTCCCAAAAGTAATTTTGGGACTTTTTGTTACAAAATATTAATAAACCACCACTCACAAATCATTGAGAATTTCGGAGTTCAAGGCGCGCCAGTAAAATAAGAATATATTTTACAAGTACTCTTGGGGTGCTGAGGTGCGAGACTCTGGAGGCGCAGTTTCCTGCGGTGACAGAGCGGGCGCCGAAAGCAACGCAGAAATGCGGAGCTTTGCATAAATTCATAATAGTCGCTAACACTCTTTTATTCATTTAATTCTAAAATTTGCTAAACTTACCTTATGAATAACCGTATCGATAAACTCGCTTCCCTTTTTGAATCCTTTCCTGGAATCGGAAAACGTCAGGCTCGGCGTTTTGTGTATTTTCTCCTTCACAAAGACAACAGTTATATTCACGAACTGACCTCAGGGATTGTACATGTAAAATCTGAAATCGACCAATGCCAAGAATGTTATCGTTTTTTTACTAAAAATGGATCATCGATATGTCCAGTGTGCACCGATAATCAATCCAGTACTCAACTCATGATCGTCGAAAAAGACGCAGATTTTGAAAACCTTCATAAAACAAAAATCTATGAAGGAAAGTATTTTATCCTTGGTGGACATATTAATGCGAACGAAAAGAAACGATCATTTGCGCGTGTGGATCAGCTTATCAATAGAATTAAACGTGATACTGAATCTGGAACATTAACTGAAATAATCTTTGGATTATCTATTAGTCCCGAAGCCGAACATACGCGTATACGCCTCTATACGATGCTAAAAGATCAGTTTCCTAACCTCACCTTCTCTACCCTTGGTCGTGGTCTCTCAACTGGTACAGAACTAGAATATTCTGATACCGAAACACTAAAACATGCATTTAATTCGAGAATTACACAATAAACTACCCCGGACTAAAGTCACGGGGTAGTTGTTACTTCGATAGGCTAGAGTGGAAAGAGTGATTGTTGTGACAGATAAACTTGTTCATACTCTGGTAGACCTTGATTCTGTACATAGTTTTTAACGACACTCATAT
>CALBVO010000009.1 GCA_937970115.1 Minisyncoccota bacterium
AGCAATGACCGCTCGATCTAGTCCCATGAGCCCATCAATAGTTAATGGTAGGGCCTTCATAAGATCACGCATACGTTTTCGTTCTTCGATAGTAATTTCATGTACTTTTTTATTAATATCATCCAGACGTGTGAGGTCATGAATAACCTCGGCAATTTTCTTTGGGAGAAGTTCTGTTAGAGCATTTTTAATATTCTTGTTTTTTGTTTGTTCAAATACTTTTAATATTCGTTTATCAAGCGCACCTTTGTCAGTATCAGGAAAGAGGTCAATTTCAGCGGTAACTGGTCCTTGTCCTAATAGGTCTGCAACCTGTTTTGAGCTATTGAGGATTAAGGGTGATGAGAGTCCAAAATGAGTAAAGAGGATTTTACCTGTTTTTGAAAATGCTTTTTTACCCCAACAGAAAAACGTGATTTTCATAAATGATAATGACGTTCCAGAAATTTCCTTGATCCAGAAATCGCTCGCACGCAAGGGAACGATATCAGGACTTGGTGTATGAACCGTATGACCAATTTTTTTCATAAATTTGAAGCCATCACCTGTAGAACCCGTTTCTGGATAGGAAACTCCACCAGCACAAATAATATAATGATCAGCGGCATAGCGTGTATTTTTTACATCAACGCCAATAATGGTATTTCCTTTGATATGCATATCAGTTACGGGGCTTTGATATTTTACGTGTACCTTATGTTCTTTGATAAAATCTCGCATGACCTTAAATACATCGTAGGCTTTTTCTGTTTTTGGAAAGACTCGATTACGTGCTTGGGTAACTAGAGGAAGTTTTTTCTTTTCAAAAAAAGTAAAAGTATCTTTGACCGAGAATTGTGAAAATGGGGAATAGAGGAATTTTGCATTGTCACCATAAAAAGATAAAAGTTTTCTATTATCAAGTTCATAATTAGTGATATTACATCGCCCACCACCAGTGATTTTCAGTTTTTCACCGAGACTGGTATTTTTCTCCAGCAGGAGAACTTTTTTACCATTTTTTGCTGCCGTTCCTGCAGCCATCATACCTGCAGGTCCACCACCAATAACGATGAGATCGTATTTTTCAGTATGAAATTTCATATGGATTTAGTATACGTATTTTAGGGTAATATGCGAGAAATTTTTTTCAAAAATGAAAGAATGTTTTAATAATTAAAAGAATACTGCTATAATAAATACATGTTTGTACTACCTGAATTAAAAAATCCATACACAGCTTATGAGCCATATATTGATGCGACAACCATGGAAATACATCATCAAAAACATCATGCTGGTTATGTTAAAAAACTAAATCAAACTTGCGTTGATAATGAAATTGATTGCGATCGTATTGAAGATCTTTTTGAAAAAATCTCTAAACTTCCAAATGCTATACGAAATAATGCAGGTGGTCACTATAACCATACGATATTTTGGAGTATCTTGAATGATATTATGGCAACACCTTCTCCAGATTTACATAATGCATTAAATGAAAAATTTGGTAACTTAGAGAGTTTTAAGTCAGAATTTACCAAAAAGGCATTAGGCGTATTTGGTTCCGGATGGTGTTGGTTGGTGGTTAACAATGAAAACCAACTCGAAATCGTTACTACTAAAAACCAGGACAATCCTTTGATGAGTGATATTAATGCTGGGTATCCTATTTTGGCTATAGATGTTTGGGAGCACGCATATTATTTAAAATATCAAAATAAACGAGTAGATTACATTAATAATATTTGGGCATTGATTGATTGGAATGTTGTATCTGAAAGATACGCGCATAAACCAGAGATGAACGACTTGGCATAGTCGTTTTTTTTCTTACTATTATAATTATTTAAAAAATAAAAAACATCTTTTTTATTTTTTAAATAATTATTTTTTAGATCCTTATATTTCTTAGGTTTCATGTGTAAAATTCTTGACGGTAATTATGGAAAATTATTTAGTGCGAATTTTAAAGGCAAAAAAAGCTTGAAAATTTGCACAGTATCAAGAGGTCTTGGTATAATAGGTTCATAATCAAATGCTACATGAATTATCCGTATCACAACACTTTGTGGTTCACGGAATTTCAGTCCCTCTTTTTCATGACAGCTGTTGTTTTATTCAATTAATCTAAGCCTTATCTATACATGGAAATAACACAAGTACAAAAAAGAAACGGTGACATCAAATCGTTTGATATTCAAAAAATTGTAAAAGCTATCACAAACGCAATGCGTGAAGCTGAAGTAGGCGGGCGAGAAGACGCCGAACGTGTTGCAGAATTGGTATATCAGGAATTAGTTCAACGTGCAGAAATGAATCCAAAATATATTCCGAATATTGAGGAAATTCAGGATATCGTAGAAGAGGCATTAATGGTTGGTGGTTTCCGTGAGGTAGCGAAATCATATATTATTTACCGTCAGGCACGTGCTGCTGAACGAGCGACTAATGTATTTGAACGACGTGTTGCATTAAAACCCTACGAATACCCACAATTAAATCAATATGTTGATGCAATTCGTCATTCATATTGGATTCATACAGAATTTAACTTTATTGCGGATATCCAAGATTTCAAGGTAAATCTGAACGAGACGGAACGATCAGCTATTAAGAATGCCATGTTGGCGATCTCACAGATTGAGGTAGCCGTTAAAAGTTTCTGGGGAGACATTTATAAAAAAATGCCAAAGGCAGAAATTGGAGCTGTTGGTGCAACCTTTGCAGAATCAGAGGTACGACACCATGACGCCTATTCTCACTTGCTAGAAATTCTTGGTCTTAATAATGAATTCAAGAACCTGAAAAAGAATCCGGTAATCATGCGACGGGTTCAATATTTGGACAACGCACTACGTAACGCTAAATCTGACGATAACAAGGACTATGCAGAATGCATCATGCTCTTTTCACTCTTTATTGAGCATGTATCATTATTCTCACAATTCCTTATTATTATGGCTTTCAATAAGCATAAGAATATGTTGAAGGGTATTTCAAATGTTGTTGAGGCAACAAGTAAAGAAGAGCAAATCCATGGAAACTTTGGAATTGATATTATTAATATCATTAAAAAAGAAAATCCAACATGGTTTAGCAAAGAGCATAGTGATCGCGTTCGCGAAGTTTGCCTCGAGGCCTATGATTCAGAAGCTGAAATTATTGATTGGATCTTTACTGCCGGAGAAATTGATTTCTTACCATCAGCAGTTGTAAAAGAATTCGTAAAAGATCGATTTAATAAATCACTTAAATCAATTGGTGTTACACCAGTATTTGAAACAGATGATTCACTATTGGCAGAAACAGAATGGTTCGATGACGAAATCGTCGCAACAAAACATGGAGATTTCTTTGATAAACGATCAGTTAATTACAATAAACGTAGCAAATCTATTACAAGTGATGACTTATTCTAGTCATTAATACACGCACCTTAATCACATATACATAGACCCGAGATGCCTCAGGTCTATTTATATATTTAATACACACAGAACACATAAACATGAATTGGTTAAATGAAAACAGTCGAACATTCCTCGAGCGAGGATACCTGCTACCAGGTGTCAGCGCAGAAGAACGCATTCGCGAAATTGCAGATACTGCTGAGAAAATTTTAAATAAGCCAGGATTTTCTGATAAATTCTATGGATACATGGAAAAGGGATATTATTCTCTTTCATCACCAGTATGGGCAAACTTTGGTCATGATCGTGGTCTTCCAATCTCATGTTTTGGTTCATATTTGGCTGATGATATGGGAAGTATCTTACATACACAGGCAGAAGTTGGAATGATGTCAAAAATGGGTGGAGGATCATCTGCGTATTTTGGAGCCTTGCGACATCGAGGTGCTGAAATCACAAATAATGGTCAATCATCAGGAGCTGTTCATTTTATGGAACTATTCGAAACGTTGATTGGTGTAGTATCACAGGGTTCAGTACGTCGTGGACACCTTTCGCCGTATCTACCTATTGAACATCCAGATGCCCCAGAATTCTTGAAAATTGGAACTGAAGGTCACCCAATCCAAAAATTGACTCACGGCGTAACCGTTGGGGATGAATGGATGCAATCAATGATTGACGGAGATCAGGAAAAACGTGCATTATGGGCAAAGGTAATCCAGGCTCGTAATGAAATGGGGTATCCATATATTATGTTCTCTGATAATGCGAATAACGGAGCACCTGATGTCTACAAAGATAAAGATTTAAAAATCTATGCATCAAACATGTGTTCAGAAATCATGCTTCCTTCAAAAGAAGACTGGTCATTTGTATGCTGTCTTTCATCAATTAATGTTCGTCATTATGACGAATGGAAAGACACCGACGCTGTTGAGACACTCACGTTCTTCTTGGATGCAGTCATGCAAGAATTCATCGATAAACTAGAAGTATATCGAGACTCAGACAAACGAAAAGATCAAGATAAATTCCGATTTATGAAACGAGCCTATGATTTTGCTGTGCAAAACCGAGCCCTAGGACTAGGAGTTTTAGGATGGCATTCACTATTGCAATCAAAGATGTTGCCGTTCGAATCTATTGAATCAGCGAAATTGAATACTGAAATCTTTAAATTGATTCGTGATAAATCTCTCGCTGCTTCGGCAGAAATGGCAGAACTCTATGGCGAACCAGAAATTCTCAAAGGTTACGGACGACGTAATGCAACTACCATGGCTGTCGCTCCAACAACCTCATCAGCATTTATTCTTGGACAGGTATCACAAGGTATCGAACCAATCTGGTCTAACTGTTATGTAAAAGATATCGCAAAAATGAAGGTAACAATCAAGAATCCATTATTGGAAAACCTTCTTGATCAAAAAGGTCACAATACACGAGATGTCTGGCAATCAATTCGAGATAACGATGGATCGGTTCAACACCTCACAGAAATTCTCGATGAAAAAGAACGAGACGTATTCAAGACCTTCCCAGAAATTAATCAAATGAATATTATTCAGCAGGCCGCAGCACGACAACGATATATCGACCAGGGACAATCATTGAATATTATGATTCACCCAGATACACCTGTAAAAGACATCAATGCAATTTACGTTGAAGCCTGGAAACTAGGAATCAAGGCATTGTACTATCAACATAGTATGAACGCAGCGCAGCAGTTTAATCGGAAGTTATTGGAATGTTCAAGTTGCGAAGCATAAGAAAATAAATATATTGGCGAATATTTTTGTCGTCTTTAGAAAAAGAGCGCTCGTGGGATAGGGAATCCCGCTCGCGCCCTTTTTCTTTGTCTCCGCAATCTTCATCCAATATATTTATTTTCTTGAAAAGAGTAGATTAAATCCCTATTTCATTTTTGAAATTTTAAATAAAAAACCAGTAATGGTTTTTTATTTTGGTATAATATACGTATGAAAATATTAAAGATAATTTTACTCATTATTATTCTGCTGGTTATTATTGGATATTTTTTCCTCAAGGATAAGCCAGAAAATTTTGTACCATATCAGGATTATGCAGCAGGATTAGAATCATTTGAAACAGAATATGGAACCATGAAATATTCTGACGTAGGAGAAGGGAAGCCAATTCTATTAGTCCACGGTGTACCAACCAATTCATGGATGTACCGTAATCTGTCAGCCGAGTTAGTTAATAATGGATATCGTGTCATTGCGCCTGACCTGATGGGATTTGGTGCTTCTGATCGATTACCAAAATATGATCATCATGATTTCGATATTCAGGCACAACTTCTTATTGATCTCATGACCTCTTTGAATATTGATTCTTGGGAGCAGGTGACCCATGATATGGGAGGTCTAGTGACCTGGAACATGACACGAATTGCTCCAGAGAAAATCTCACACCTATATATGTTGAATACTATTATTTATCGAGATACCTTTAATCCACCAGCTGATTTTAAATATGAAAATGCTTTGCATCGTTGGTTCCTAGGTTTACATGCCCATCCAATGATCGGAAAACTTATTGTGAATAATATGTTACGAACAGCAACAGGTAATAATACCTATGTTCATAGCGATCGCGTTGGGTATTGGTTACCAATTCGTTCAGGTGCTGAGGTGTTGGTTCATTTCTTTACGCACACTTCTGAGATCAAAGAAGAAATTGATGAATACCGTTCGTGGCTTGTTGATTCTGAAATACCAGTATCTGTATTATGGGGAGAACATGATCCATTCCTCGATGTTGCCTCAGTGGAATTATTACAACAGGAACTCAATTTACCTGACGAAGAAGTAGTGATTCTAACGGGGGCAAAACATCTTGTTGCTGAAGAATCGTATAAAGAGATTGCAGAATTTATTGTGAACCATGAATAGAATTAAAATTAGCCCTATTGGAAACTTTTTTGAAGTTGATGAAGGTGGCTACATTATTAACCCAGCGTCCCTAGATAAAATTCAACCAGAATATAAAGAAGTTTTATTTGATGTCATTGATCTCTATTAAAAGAGGTTTGCTGAGAAATTACACTCTGTTTATGTTCGTGGTTCTGTAGCAAAAGGAACTGCTATTTTAAATATTTCAGATATCGATACTTGGTGTATTGTTAATGACTCCCAGGAGAATATTAATACAAAATGGAGACCATTTAAAAAAAATATTTTTGAAAAATATCCTCAGTTTGATGATATTGAAATGGGTGAAACTTCATTACATGATAT
This sequence comes from Minisyncoccota bacterium, assembly GCA_937970115.1. Lineage (GTDB taxonomy): Bacteria > Patescibacteriota > Minisyncoccia > Phycocordibacterales > UBA1006 > UBA1006. The sequence goes on from CALBVO010000009.1 coordinate 6,662, forward strand.
TGGTCGAGGATATAAAATATTACTTCATCAATCGGTTTGTATTTTTGGTGAATCTGTTGAGGTCCCTAAGAAAAAAATTACATCAGAATTTGCGATACATGCACCTAATTTCAGAAAACGTTTTGATTGGTTTGATGAATTCATTAAAAAAGATAATTCACCAGAAAATATAAAAGGAAAATGTGTTTGGCTAATGAAAGGAATGCTTCGGATTGGTCTTGAATTAACCTTAGATAGGGTAGGGAAATATTCTCGAGATTTATATCCTTGTTATGAGATTTTTTCAGAATATTATCCTGAGAAAAAAGATGAAATGTATAAGGTTTTGGAACTAGCTTTAAATCCTGTAAACGACTTAGAATACTTGATATCAATCAAAGAAGGGTTTGGTGAGTGGTTATTACAAGAGTGCGCAAAACAAGAATGGAAGACATATGAATAAAATCGAAAAAACAAACGAAGAGTGGAAGGAAGAGCTCACAGCGGAACAGTACCGAGTTCTACGTAATGCAGGAACGGAACGAGCATTCACCGGTGAATATACTGACGTGACGACTGACGGGCTATATCATTGTGCTGCATGTGGAAATCAATTGTTTTCATCTGATAATAAATTTCATAGCGGATGTGGCTGGCCGAGTTTTGATGATATTGAAAATTCAGATGCTATTGAAGTACGTTTAGACGAGAGTCATGGAATGCGGCGAGAAGAGGTTGTATGTGCTCGTTGTGATGGGCATCTTGGACATGTATTTCCAGATGGACCCAAGGATACAACGGGATTACGATATTGTATTAATTCAGTTGCATTGACCTTGAAACCAAAAAAAGACTAATGTTAAATTTAGTTTTCTTTTTTAAAAATCATTCTAACATTCTCAAGAATGTTAGAATGATTTTTAAAATTTTGTTATACTAAAAAGGTTATGAAATCACCTCAGCAAAAAGCAATTGAAAGAAAATTTACTCACCCAAAAAGAGATATTTTAGAAATAGAAAATATTTTCAAGGGGTTAGCTAATCATTATCGCATCAAGATTCTTGTCTGTGTATATAATGATCCTGGTATAACCCTCGATCAAATAACTGAATTAACACAAGGCCAGTTCAAGACAATATCCGCACATGTAAAACGGCTTGTATTATCAGGCTTAGTTTTGAAAAAATATAAAGGTAAATTTGTACAGCATTATCCAACTCAATTAGGTAAAATCATGATAAGAGTAGTAAAAGATATACAAAATTAATTAACTTATTTCATTCTAACATTCTTGAGAATGTTAGAATGAAATAAATGTAACTATGAATAATAAATATCAACAATTCAAAAACACGGTTATGGAATATTATGGTGAATACGGGCGGCATGATTTACCGTGGCGAAAAAAACAATCACCGTATTACGTTGCCGTTTCTGAAATAATGTTGCAACAGACACAGGTTGATCGAGTAATCCCATTTTTTAAAAATTGGATGAAACAATTTCCTAATTGGCGCGTGTTGTCTGCCGCGCCTCAATCCGAGGTCTTGCGAGCTTGGAAGGGGCTTGGCTATAATTCACGTGCATTACGCCTACAATCCCTTGCCAAAGAAGTTACAGAGCAATATAAAGGTCGATTACCGAGTAATTACGAATCATTATTGAAACTTCCAGGAATTGGTCCATATACGGCAGGGGCGATACGTGCATTTGCGTTCAATGAATATACTCCATTGATTGAAACGAATATTAGACGGATTTTCATCCATCATTTTTTCAAAGGCGAATCTAATATTTCTGACAAACAAATTTTCGCCATTATGAATGATATCGGAGAAATAGAAAATCCACGCGAATGGTATGCCGCATTAATGGATTATGGATCAACATTACCAAAAATCATTAAACATAACCCGAACAAGCAATCAAAACATTATACAAAGCAATCAACATTCGAAGGTTCAGACCGTCAAATCCGCGGAAAAATCCTCGATATATTATTGGAAACAAAAAAACTGACAAAAGAAAAAGTATTTAAAAAACTAGATGCTGTCATTGCGAGCGATAGCGAAGCAGTCTATGAACGATATCAAAAAATAATTGACCAACTAGAAAAAGAAAACTTTATCAAACAAACAAAAAAAAGCATCTCCCTTCGGTGATGCTTTTAGGTAATTTAAATTCCTAGGATATTATATCTGTTTATTTTTAGAATTATTAATATTTTTCTTTAGCCTGTTTATTTTCTTAGCTATCATTCTACGTAGTTCATGGCCGCCAAAGCTTTCATCGCTAAGTTCTAGGAGGTCTTCTGGCTTTATATTGTGAATAGCCATATACTTTAAAACCTCTTGATACTTGATTGCTTCCGGTCGTTCAGGCTTCTTGAGTTGTTTACAGAAATCATTGAGAAGTGCTCTTCCGGTTAGGTGAGGATACAACTCCTCAATGGTAATATTTTGCTTGTTTGCTCTTCCGCAGATATTGAAATTAATTTGTTCTATGTTTAATATGACTTTGGATTTTTAATGATTACTTTTCTATATTTAACATTACAAGATATTATATAAGTGTCAAAAATAAAAAGTCTCTATCTTGTGATAGAGACTTTCTCTCTGGTATTTAATTTAATCTGTAAAAGTTCGAGCTTCTACATCAATCGATGGCTGCAACATAAAAACAAAGATGTTCTCTGGATAAAATAACCTATCTGCCTCTCTGGTGCATAATTCTAATGAAAGAGGTTCATTTCCAGATAGGGAGTCATGGTGTACGCTAAAAATTAATTTTAAACTCTCCCATTGAACTTCTTCCATTCCAATAGATAAATATTCCTTTTTTCTTTGGTTTGAATATTGAATACGAAGTTGTGGCCCGACTTCGGGAGGGCAAAGACTTAGCCCTAGACTTAAGGCTTTTTCTTTAATTAGTTTATAAGTAGTTTTTTCATTAAAACCTAATTCTTTTACTGATATCTTTACCAATGATATAACTTTTGACTCTTTGGATACTGTAAATTCAGAGTTATCTATTATTTCATAGGCTCCTTTTCTAATACAGCCATTTTTTTGATATAAGATCTTAAGCCTAAAATCGTTAGCTGTCTTATGTCCAATACCTAATGTGATATGTTTCCATATTTGAGGTTTATTTTGCATCTCTAGTTTTTTAAAGTTATTTAATTTAATATTACTAATTATTTGTATATAGTCAAAATTATGTTAATCAACAAAGCCGGAAAAGCGCAGCTTTTCCGGCTTTGTTCCAGCTCTGATATAATAGACACATGAACACATCTCACTTTGATGAATTATATGCACGCCTAAACCCTGCGCAGAAACAAGCAGTTGATACTATCGATGGGCCAGTATTTGTTATGGCAGGTCCAGGAACAGGTAAAACCCAAATTCTAACCCTGCGGATTGCAAATATTCTCTTACAAACCGATATCGACCCAGAAAATATCCTCGCACTAACATTCACCAACGCTGCTGCCTATAATATGCGGGAACGGTTGGCAGGTATTGTTGGACCTGAATCTGCTCATCGGGTGTATATTTCAACATTCCATTCATTCGCCGAAGACATGATGAAACAATATTCAGACCTTTTTAAGAATGTGTACGGAACCCGTTTAATTTCTCCTATTGAACAAATCGAACTATTGGAAAAAATTGTCGATAAACAAAAAACTGAATATTTCTCAGTTTTCAAAAGGCGAGATGGAACCATGCGATCTATTGCATTTTCAATTGGAAAAATAAAAGGAGAGGGAATGACGGCCGAGGAATTCCGCGTGCATACTAATGCTCAATTCGATATCGATAGTGAATCAGACGATATTCGTTACAAACGAAGGTTCAAGGGATTTAATGCAGGAGATATTAAACCTCCAGAACTACGTAAATTACAACAACGCCGAGATAAAAATCTGGAACTTGCTGATATTTACGAAGCCTACGAATCAGAATTACAAAAATTAGGTATTTACGATTTCTCTGATGTGATAGTGCGTATGATTCACGAGCTGGGACACAGCGAATCAGTTTTTAAGGCCGAACTCCAAGAGCAATTCCAGTATGTATTAGTTGATGAACATCAAGATACCAATGATGCACAGAATACCATCGTACGACATTTAATTGATAATCCCGTTTCAGAAGGAAAACCTAATATTTTTGTAGTAGGTGATTCGAAACAAGCTATCTTTCGTTTCGCAGGTGCGAGCGAGGAATCATACTCACGCCTCCTCGAATCATTGACTGATCCTGTCGTGATTAACCTGGAACAAAATTATCGTTCACACCAAGGTGTACTCGACAGTTCACATTCATTAATTAAAAAATCAAATGCACATAGCGATGAGTTGGCTCTACAGGCATTTTTTGATCATGATGGAGTTATTGAATATCGAGAATTCAATAATCATAAAATGGAAATGATATGGTTGGCTCAGGATATTAAATCCCGTATCGATGCAGGAGAACATCCAAACGAAATAGCCGTATTGTATCGGAATAATGCAGACGCCGATGATGTACGCAGACTATTAGATATCTTGGGGGTTTCGTATAAAGATTTTTCAAAGAAAAATATTTTAAAGGATCCAGATATTCAAAAACTCTTTTATCTGTTACGCGCTATTCATAATCCAGCCGATAACGAAGCAATGGCAAAGGTCCTCTTTATTGATTTCTTGGAATTTGATGTCTTTGATGTGCAGCGTATTTTACAGAAATCGCGTAATGCACGTGGTGAATATAACAAATCGATTATGACTATTCTCGAGAGTCAGAAGCGACTAATTGATGCGGGAATCCACACAGAAAATCTAGAAAAATATGCAGATTTTGTCACCATGCTCAAGGAGCAAAAACGTCGTTCACAAGAAACTGACGCAGTGAGTTTTTTCTCGGATTTTGTCCGTGTGTCTGGATTTTTGAAATATATTCTAGGACACAATCAATCAGTTCTGGGTCTACAAAAAATTGAAAAACTATTTGATGAATTGAAAAAGGAGGCTGGAGCTCGCAAGGAATTTACCTTGGATGATTTTGTACACTATCTTTCAACCATGAAAAAACATGGTATCACCATGAATATTACCAACAGTTTATCTGATGGTGTAACCCTCTCGACATTTCATGGATCAAAGGGTCTCGAGTTTGATACGGTTTATATGATCAAGGCTCTCAAGAAGCGAAAAATGGGATCAGAGATTACCTTACCATTCAGGGACTTTGACGAAGGTGGAATCGAAGACGAGCGGCGACTATTCTATGTTGCAATCACAAGAGCAGAAGAAGTATTAACCTTGACTTTTGCAAATAGTCGATATC
>CALBVO010000010.1 GCA_937970115.1 Minisyncoccota bacterium
TTAGCCACACTTTGTTTTGATTTTGAAACTGGTGGAGAATTCGCTGCGATAAGAACAGGCGTAGAAAGTAATGGAGGAATTTGGCACTGTGATTCGACTGATGATGATTACCGTATTTTTGTTAAACTGAACCAAGATACCGTTTTAGTAAACAACAATATTATTCAAAGCGCATATGCACAAGAAGATTCCAGTGTACACAGTTTTGGAAATTATTTTTGTTTAAATTCTAATTTTGAAACTAATTTTACTCACTGGTCAGGAGCAAACCTTCTATATCCTTCGTGTGATGACGCAGATTATACTGATACAATTCAAGATCCAGCCGTAAACCCTGATCCAACACCAGATCCAGAGCCAGAAACTAACCCTGATCCACCATTAGAAAGTGGTGGACCTACCTGTGACGGAAATAAGGTGCATGTATGCCATTTTGGGAATACTATTTGTGTTTCAGAAAAAGCAGCTAACAAAGGCCACGCAAAACATGGTGATACTATGGGTGTTTGTTAGATGATTCCATATATACATTTTTAAAAAAAATCTAATGATGTTTTTTTGTTATACTTCTATGTATATGAATAAAAAAGGATTTACACTTTACCCTAGGGTATCTTCTATCCACTCACGGAGTGGATTTACCTTAATCGAATTATTAGTTGTCGTTGCTATCATTGGGATCTTGTCAACGATTGTATTGGCTAGTCTTGGTCAGGCTCGTACTCGTGCACAAACAACACGTGCTGTTTCGGAATTACGCGCCCTGTCTCAATCATTTGAAATTTATAACTTAGATAATAATGATTATCCAGGAGATGTATCCCCAAATGTATTACCTAGTGGTATGGATGTCTATTTACCTAATGGTTGGCCAGATGGACCTTATGGGTCTTCGTCAGAATATGATTGGGAATATTGGGACCCAGGCACAGCAACTGAAGCAATTCAGTTGAGTATTCGTTTTTGTAACGGTGGAACATGTAATTTCCCTAAAGAAGATTGGGCTACTGGTTTTACCAGTAATCAAAATGCAGCATATTATTGTATTTCAGGTCAATGTCGGCCATGGGAAACAGATACTACTGGAGCAGTTCTAGGGCATTGTTTTAATTGCTAAAAACTATCTTATTGGTAGTTTTTTTATATACTGTATTTATGTTTGAATCTTTTATTCTAGGAATGGTACAGGGAATTGCTGAATGGCTACCCGTCTCATCCGAAGCCATGATTATCTTGGTAAAAACTAATTTCTTCCCATCAGGGATGCCGTTTTCTGAAATTATTTCATATGCAATTTTTCTTCACTTAGGAACATTGTTGGCTGTTATTGTGTATTACTGGAAAACTGTGCGATCTCTTGTAAAAGAGCTATGGAATTATAAAAAATTAGAGAATCTTCGAAAGAACTATTTGAATTTTCTTATGATTACAACAATAATTTCTGGTGTATTAGGGCTAGTGTTACTAAAAATTGTTGAGAAATATGAAACATTTTTTGATAATAAGTCTTCAATCAATATTTTAGTTGCCTTGTTTTTATGTATTACCGCTGTCTTGTTATATGTGACTGAAAAACGTAAAAAAAATACAAAAGTTACATTAACAAAAAAACGAGCTATTATTACTGGTCTATTTCAAGGCTCAGCTGCAATACCTGGCATTTCACGTTCAGGATCAACTGTCGCTGGAATGGGGTTATTAGGAATTGATAAGGAGCGAGCTTTGGAGTTGTCATTTATTCTCTCTATTCCAATAGTATTATTAGCGAATATATTTTTAAATTATACAGAATTTTTTAATATGAACTTGAATCATGCAATTGCTTTGGGATCAGCATTTATTTTTGGTATCATAACGATTGAATTATTATTGCGATTAGTTAGACGTATACGTTTTAGTTATTTTGTTGGAGTTTTTGCTTTACTATTGATAATACTGACCTTTGTGCTATCGTAATAAGGTATTTGAGTTTTTAGCACCATGTATGGTGTTTTTCTATTTTATTGCTCACATACCTCGTTGAAGATAAAAAATTAGATAGATAGGGAAAAGGATGACCATATCTACTGTATGTATAACTAATATTTTACATTGATAACGTGTATTACAACTAACGCGTAAGTTCTATTTTTGGACAGTACGCATCTATTTATAATGAAAACATTTAAAGATTTTAAATTTAAATCGCGATTAGCCTATGCTATTTCGCGTGCTGGTTTTACTGAGCCATCTCCAATTCAAGAAAAGGCTATTCCATTAATTCTTGATGGAAAAGACGTCGTAGGGCAGGCGCATACAGGAACGGGTAAAACAGCTGCTTTTGCTCTTCCTATTTTACAAAAAATGACACCAAAGGGTTCAGCCCAGGTAGTCGTAATCGTGCCAACACGAGAACTGGCAACTCAAGTTGCAGATGAATTTTATAAATTTTCTCGTAATTTAGGAATTCGAACAGCTACCGTTTATGGTGGAACGTCATATAAACGACAAATTGCACATATTGAAACTGCTGGAGTTATTGTTGCAACACCAGGTCGATTTCTTGATCTCTTATCACGAAAAAAAATTGATATCTCTCCAAAATATGTAATTTTGGATGAGGCTGATGAAATGTTAAATATGGGATTTCTCGAGGATATTAGACATATCTTTACTTATTTCGAGGATCGTGAGCAAACATTAATGTTCTCGGCGACTATGCCGCAAGAAATTAAGGATCTTGCAGAAACAATCCTTACGAAACCGGAATTCGTACGTACAGAAAAAGCAGAAGTAACCAATAATAATATCAAACAGTATTATTACGTTGTTGATGAACATGAACGAGACCAAGCAATGCTTCGATTGATAGAATCTGCAGAAAGCTTAAAAAAAGCTATTGTCTTTTGTCGAACTAAACGAGAAACGGCTCGATTGGCAGAATATCTCGAAGGGCAAGGATACAAAACAATGGCCTTACATGGTGATATGGAACAATACGATCGCCAAAAAACCATGAAGGCATTCCGCCGGAATGAATGTGAATTGTTGGTTGCAACTGATGTTGCATCGCGTGGCCTAGATGTACGAGATGTAACTCATGTATTTAATTACCATATTCCATTCGAGGCCGAGTCCTATGTTCACCGTATTGGACG
>CALBVO010000011.1 GCA_937970115.1 Minisyncoccota bacterium
AATTTTTTTAATTCTTGAAGAAATACCAATGCCGTTTCAAGTTGCGTTGATGTTTTTTCAAGATCGATAATGTCTTTTTTTTGTCGTGAATCAAAAATAAATTCACGAGCTGATGGATGACGTCGTGTTTTCGAGTATCCAACATGCGCTCCGTTTTCGAACATTTCGTTCACTAGAGCTTCGTTTACTTTTGCCATGTAGTCATGTTAATTATTAGAAAAAAGCTTGCACAATATATCCTGATTGATCTATCGTTTGATCTCACCATCGACGGTGAGGAAGAGAAGTGGTCAACAACATCTGAGAGACTTTTCTCCACAAGTTTTTACAAGATTCATATTACTGATAAATGGGTTTTTGTAAATAAAAAAGACGATCGTTCTTAATCGCCTTTAAGGTATTAAATAAGTGATTATTCTATTGCTGCATAGGTAATTCTTATTTGTTTATGATATAGGTAACTTTCGTACCCATTACTGATTTTATATCTTTTCCTGATAATACATATTCCTCAATCTCTATTGCTGGTGAGTCAACTACTTTTTTTGTTTTTGTAATATTTTTAAGCTTCATCTTCTCAATTATTTCTCTTGCATGCTTATCAGGATGATTAAATGTATGGGCAAAGGTGGTAATTCCAAATATTTTAATTTTTAAATCTTTTTTAATTTTAGGTTGTTTTTTACGTATCATTTTTTTTATATATATGTTTATTAAAATTAAATCATTTTAAAAAAATATGTCAATAATTATTATTCATATAGATTTGAAATATCCAAACTTTCACGTAGTATACATATATATGAAACAGTCACAGTTATTCACTAAAACACGCAAAGAGGCACCATCTGATGAAGTCTCAAAAAATGCTCAATTACTCATTCGAGCTGGATATATTCATAAGGTATTTGCTGGAGGATATACTTTTTTACCTTTGGCTGTAAAAGTACTTGAAAATATTGCAAATATTATTAGATACGAAATGAATGCAATCGGTGGGCAAGAAATGCAATCTACAGCTCTGCAATCAAAAGAACCATGGCAAGCTACAGGCAGGTGGAATGATGCTCAGGTTGATAATTGGTTTAAAACATCTCTTAAAAATGGAACCGAATTATCATTAGCATTTACTCATGAAGAACCAATGACCTTAATGATGAAAAATTTTATTTCTTCATACAAAGATCTCCCAGTATATCCATATGATATTAGAAGTGTATTTAGAAACGAAGCACGTGCAAAATCAGGTGTGATGCGAGGAAGAGAATTCTACTGGAAGGCATTATATTCTTTTTCAAAAGATAAAGAGCAACATGATGATTTCTATGAAAAAATTGCCGAAGCTTATAGTCGAGTATATCAACGTGTTGGTCTAGGCGAGACTACTTACAAGACCTTTGCTTCTGGTGGAACTTTTTCTCAATATTCACACGAATTCCAAACAGTGTGTGAATCTGGAGAAGATACTATTTTTATAGATACAGAAAAAGGAATCGCAGTTAATCAAGAAGTATACACTGATGAAGTACTTGCAGATTTAGATATATCAAAAGAAAATCTTACTGAAGCAAAAGCTGTTGAAGTAGGAAATATTTTCTCCTTAGCTGATAAATTTTCAACACCAATAGAACTCAGTTATACTAATGAAAACGGAAAGCCACAATCAGTATATATGGGTTCATATGGTATTGGAATTTCTCGTTTGATGGGAGTTATTGTTGAAAATATGTCAGATGAAAAGGGAATTGTGTGGCCAGAAGAAATCGCACCATTCACGATTCATCTCATCACCTTTGGTAAAAACGAAAATATTATTCGTGAGGCAGAAAATCTATATCATGATTTGAAAAATGCCGGTATCGAAGTATTGTTTGATGATCGAGATGCTGGTCCAGGGCAGAAACTCAATGATGCTGATTTAATGGGTATGCCATATCGAATTGTGTATTCTGAAAAATCTTTGGAAAAAGGAGGAGTTGAAATTACAAAACGTGAATCAGGAGATACTGAATTTGTTGACCCTGAACGTGTTGTTGCTTATTTCAACGAAGGATAAAAACTATGAATAATTTTTTACAAAAAATTTATAACAAATTTTCTAATGATATTGGAATCGATTTAGGAACAGCAAATACTCTTGTGCATGTAAAGGGCCAAGGGGTTTTAATCAATGAGCCATCAGTCGTTGCTATGAATATCAAAACAAATCGTGTCGTAGCTGTTGGAAATGATGCACGTGAAATGTTAGGAAGAAATCCAAGTCATATTAATGTTGTTCGCCCCTTGGTTGATGGGGTAATTTCTGATTTTGATGTTACTGAGGAGATGTTGGCATATTTAATTCGTAAGGCAGAATTACAATCAAAAAAATTCTTTCCACCACGTGTTGTCGTTGGTGTACCATCTGGAATTACAAACGTGGAGCATAGAGCGGTGTATGATGCAACACATAACGCAGGAGCACGAGAAGTATATATTATCGAAGAACCAATGGCTGCTGCTGTCGGTTTGGGCTTACCAGTGCTTGAACCAATGGGTTCAATGGTTATTGATATTGGGGGTGGAACAACTGATATTGCGGTTATTTCATTAGGTGGAGTGGTTCAATCAAAAAATCTAAAGATTGCGGGTGATAAGTTAAATCAAGATATTATTTTATATCTTCGTGATGAATTTAAAATTCTCGTTGGAGAAAAAACAGCTGAAGAAATTAAAATTAAAATCGGAGCGATTAGTGACCATGAACAACTTGAATCAGAAATTCGAGGGCGTGATATTATTACCGGTTTACCACGACAAATTCTTATTAATAATCATGATATTCGCGAAGCAATTAATCATTCAATCAATATTCTCGTTGAAGGAGTAAAAGAGGTTCTCGAAAAGACGCCTCCAGAAATTGTGGCAGATGTTATGCAACGTGGAATTTATATTGTAGGTGGAGGTGCAATGATTGGTGGTCTGGATGAATTATTAAAACATGAATTAGAGATTCCAGTCTATATAGGTGAGGATCCTTTATACTCTGTTGTTGTTGGTACCGGGTTAGTTCTTGATCAAATTGATACTTATAAGGAAGTCTTAATACATGAAGATGATGAGTTACCGTTACGATAAAAGAAAAAAAAATCAACGACGTTGGTATGGTATTGCTAGTTGTCTTTTTATAATAGTATTATTCACATCCTTATTTCCGTGGTTGTTTGATATTCTTGAACGACCTTTTACAAAAACATGGGATAATAAATCTATTTTTATTAATACAACCCAAAATTTCTTTCAGACATTTCGTGGTAAGCAACATATTTTAAGAGAGAATGCTGCTTTTGAGAATGAGATTAATCGTCTACAAGTTGATAATCTGCGAACCATGTATCTATCACAGGAACTTGAAAAACGTAATGGATTTTTATCTTCTCATATTGCAGATATTTTATTTGGAAATATCATTCGTCGTGATGTATTGGGTAGTTCAGATATCTTTATTATTAACCAGGGGTCATTATCTGGTGTGACAGTTGGTGACAAGGTTTTTAGTTATGATCATATGTTGATCGGATTTATTAACAATGTCTACGATACCACGGCAGAATTAGTATTATATTCAAAACCAGATCAAGAAATTGACGGTATCTTATTCCCTCATGAAGTAAGCTTATCCGCACAAGGATATGGAAATGGATCATTATTTATTAAATCTCCTCGAGAAATCGATGTAGCTGAAGGCGATATTTTCTATAGCCTAGAGGAGCCAGGATCTATTCTTGCTATTGTTCGAAAGGTAGTGTTTGATCCACGTGATCCGTTTAAACAAGTCTATCTTTCGTATCCTGTTAATCTAAATGAAATTCAAACCGTCGGTATTAAAAAAACACCTATATCAGCCATTACTGAATAGGTGTTTTATTTTATTGTAATAGATAATCTACAGAGATAAGTTTATTAACAATACGTATTTCTTTTTTACATTTACTCCGGTTGGATTGTAAAATTGATATTTAATTCCTTGTTTTTTTAGATGATATACAAGTTTTAATGCATGAGCATAATCGTATCTTACAATAAGATTGTGATTATTTACTTGAGATTCTGTAACAAGTTCAATGATTTTTGCATCAGGTCTAGCCATAAAAAGAGAAACCTTTCTTCTATAGAGAAGATGAGAATTTTTGAGAATATTTTCATGAATATTCTTCTTTATAATACCTATTTTAGGGTTTTCCCAAACCGGTACTACAACATCTGTTTCTAATACCTTACATAATCGTGAATATATAGTTAATATCTTATTAGAATCAACACGTGCTTGGTTACTATGTATATAATCATAATACTCTTGAATTTCTGGCTGTAATTGGCGATCATCAGTGATATGGAAAGAGACATAATTATTTTCATATAAACCATTCCATTCTCCATCTTTAATATCGTTATACATAGATTCATGAGTGAACAGGGTATGTTCTTTATTTATATCCATGAGTCTAATTAATTCTTGAGATTTTCTCAATCCCCATTTAAAGGTATCTGATTTACCAGCGATAATATAGACCATAGGTTGAAATGTTTCTTTTAATTTTGGTTTACAAGATATTAATAAACACATTCCTAAAAACAGGATTAAATTTTTCATAGTTCTATTATTTTGTTATATTAGTTTCTTATTTTAATAATAGTATTTTTTAAACTTATGTCAAATAATTCTTCCTTTTTATTTACCTTTGGGTATACTCGAGCCATGAAAAAGTTTTCATTTGAAATTAAAAAGAAAATGGACGGATTAGGTCGCGCAGGAATTATCTCAACACCGAATGGTGATATACAGACACCTGCATTTGTTGCCGTAGGAACCAAAGCAAATGTAAAAGGTGTAACCCCAGAAATGTTAAAGGGTTTAGGTGCGCAGGTGGCACTTGCAAATACCTATCATTTGTATTTGCAACCAGGGGACAACATCGTTGCCGAGGCAGGCGGATTCCCAAAAATGATGAATTGGAATGGTCCAACTATGACCGACAGCGGGGGTTTTCAGGTGTTCTCGTTGGGTGAGGCATTCGGAACAGGGGTATCAAAGGTCGCATCAGGTGAGGACATCGTCGTATCAGAACGTAAAGGTTACACCAAATCAAAAAAATTCGCCCACATCGATGAGGATGGCGTGACATTCAAATCGTATCTAGATGGTTCAAAACATCGATTCACCCCAGAGTCATCAATGGAAATTCAATGGAATCTGGGTGCAGATATGATTTTTGCCTTTGATGAATGTACCAGCCCATTAGCAGATCACGCCTATCAACGTGAGGCTATGGACAGAACCCACAGGTGGGCAGAACGATCGTTGAAACGTCACGAGGAACTAGACCCAGAAAATATTCAGGCATTATTCGGGGTGGTGCAGGGTGGACGGTTCCAGGACCTGCGCGAGGAATCAGCCCGTGTTTTAGGTGAGATGGATTTTGATGGTTATGGGATCGGTGGTTCATTCAACAAGGATGACATGGCACAGGCTGTCGGATGGGTGAATAGTATCCTGCCCGAGGAAAAACCACGGCATATGTTGGGAATTGGTGAACCAATGGACATTTTCGCTGGTGTTGAAAATGGCTGTGATTTATTCGATTGTGTATCGCCAACGCGTGTTGCGCGACATGGACGCATCTATACCTATGATGGTCCGATCAATATCAAAAATGGACGATTCAAACAGGATTGGAATCCATTGGTCGAGGATTGCGAATGTTACACATGCCAGAACTATACCCGCGGATATATTCATCATTTAATACGTTCCAAGGAAATGCTAGGACAGACATTAGGTTCAATTCATAATCTGTATTTTATTGTGAAATTGGTGGATGATATTCGAGAATCGATTTATAATGAAACATTTGATTCTTTCAAAACATTATTTATTGAAAAATACTATTAAAAAATCCTTAAAATTACGAAACTTCTTCGTTAAAAAGCACGCTCGTGCCATCACGGTATAACTAATACCGCTCTGGCACTCGCGTGCTTTTTACCTTGAATTTCCATTAATTTAAAGAATTTTAATATGAAATAAATCATTTTATCTTATAAATTTCAAAAATGAGATGGTATTCAAGGAAGTAAAAAATAATTTTTTGAGACCTAGTTATCTACGGTGATGAAAATTATTTTGAAACTGACGATGAAGAACGCTCATTTTTAAATTTACCTCCAAATCAAATCTGATTCATTATGATTCGCCCACGAAAACCACATCGTCACATAACCTGGATAAATGCTCTCTGCTTGATCCGTCAACGTAATGGTATTATTCTCCCAAACACGGGCGGTGATGGTGCCTGATGCTGTTTCTAGTGTTGCAGATTTTTCATTTAATAATTTCTCTCGGTTGAATGCGATCGGCTCGCCATTAATAACACTGGCG
>CALBVO010000012.1 GCA_937970115.1 Minisyncoccota bacterium
GAATCAAATAGGGGAAACCGTATCTCTGACAGGGGAAAATACTCTCTCTGGTCTGGATATGTTTACTGGAACAAGTTTGAACTTTAAAAAAGATCCATTTACATCATTACTAGAGAACCGAGATGGGAAAGGTGCCAATGGTCGCGTGATTAATTAATTTAAAAGACAAGAAGATTTCGTTGTTGCCCACGGAATTTTTCTTATTATCGTATTGAAATACGACTCAAAGAAAAATTCCTTGTCGCCTAGAACCCTTTCTTGTTTTTTTAAATTACAGTTTTTGATTTATTTTGACTCAGAAGATATTTCATATAGTCTTAATAGTAAGAACCAATACATTTAAATACAATGAAATATTCAAGTATAATCTTTTTTGTTTCCCTCTCTGTAATTACTGCTGTCATATTTCTACCTATTATGATTGTTATTGCTACGATTGGACTAGCTTTACTTATTATTTTTCTTTTTGCTGCAGATTATAAGTATATGTTGAAATTATTATGGGTATGTGCTCATGATATTTATTACCAAATAATAAACCACTTTGATTAGTGGTTTTTTTGCATATTGTTATTCTTAGCTTGCCTTAGGATCCAGGATATTTTTTGAACATTTTATTTCTTCAGGTACTATTGTATATATGAACAAGGAAACAACGATGAACGAAATTATTTCATTTGCAAAAGAAAAAGGATTTGTATTTCAATCCTCAGAAATTTACGGAGGACTGGCTGGGGCATATGACTTTGGTCCAAATGGAGTAGAGCTATTGAATAATATCAAGGCTTTTTGGTGGAAAGAAAATGTTCAGAAAAAACCAAATTATTATGGTTTGGATTCAGCAATGTTTAAACATCCAAAGGTCTGGGAAGCATCAGGTCATGTTGGTGGATTTTCAGATCCAATGGCTGAATGTAAAAACTGTAATACACGTATTCGTGTCGACAAGGAACTTGAAAAAATCGGCGTTGCTGCGGATGAAAAAATGCCAGAGGACGAAATTAATAGACTCTTTCAGGAACATGCAGAAGAAATTTCATGCCCAAAATGTGGCAAACAAGATTTTTCCGATGCCAAGGCGTTTAATCTGTTAGTGAAATCAAATCTTGGTGATTTTACCTCTGCAGGTTCTGATCCAGTGTATTTGCCAGGAGAGGCATGTCAGGGAATTTATTTAAATTATAAAAATGTCCTAGACTCTATGCACCCTAAAATTCCATTCGGTATTGGGCAAATCAACAAGGCCTTTCGTAATGAGATTTCACCACGGAATTTCCTATTTCGAACACGTGAATTTGAACAGGCTGATACACAATTTTTTGTAGAACCAGGAAAAAATAAAGAAGCCTTTGATACTATCAAGGCTGCACGATGGCAATGGTATCTAGATCTAGGAATTAATCCAAAAAATCTCAGGTGGTCACAACATGACAATCTTGTATTTTATGCAGCTGATGCCTGGGATGTTGAATATAATTTCCCAACCTATGGTTTTGATGAAATAGAAGGTGTGCATGATCGAACCGATTATGACCTTACTCAACATGCAAAACATTCTGGAGTTGATTTATCGTTTAATGATAATGGGAACAAGTTCACTCCGTATATTGTAGAGACGTCTATGGGATTAGGTCGCGTTTTCTTGGCCGTATTAGCCGAAGCTTACCAACGAGAAGAGTTAGCCGAAGGTGATGAACGAACGGTCTTGCGGTTACAACCAAACCTTGCACCAACAAAAATAGCTGTTCTTCCTTTAACAAAAAAAGACGGTCTTCCTGATATTGCACAAGATATTTATGCGACCTTGTCTGAAACCTATAATGTGAGTTACGCTGTTTCTGGATCTATTGGAAAACGCTATCGAAAGGCAGATCAAATTGGAACACCATTTTGTCTGACGATTGATTATGAAACCAAAGACGACAATACGGTAACGATTCGTGATCGAGATTCTATGCAACAGGAGAGAGTAGCGATTGATGAATTACCGGAATATTTTAGAAATAAATTATCTTAATAAAAACACCACAAGGTGTTTTTATTTTTGTCAAAATTTTAACTTTTTGTTTAAAAAGATATCTTATTGCAACATATTTTTGATACGTCAAGTAATTAAGGTTATAACAATAGCATATGAAAAAAGATATACGAAAACAATATAATAATTTTGCCAATGACTTCTCTATTAATCAAAAAGAGAAAAACCAGATTAACCGTGAGTATTTATATAAATATGTAACTAATGTGAATAATAAAAAGGTACTAGATTTGTGCTGTGGGGATGGTATTGATGTTAATTACTTTAATAATTTGGACGCAGATGTCACAGGTATCGATGCTTCTTCTGAATTAATTGAATTAGCCAAAGAAAAATACGATAACGGTACATTTCATGTTGGACTCGCTGAAGAGTTACCTTATGAAGATAATAATTTTGATATTATTTATTCAAAATATGCAATTATGACATCAAAAAATATGCAACCTATTTTTAACGAGGTACATAGAACCTTAAAAAAAGGAGGTGAATTTATTTATTTGGTAACACATCCGTTTAGACAATTCATGGAGCGTAAAAACCTATCATCAGACTACTTTTTGCAAACGTATGTAGAAGCCAATATCCTTGATGATACCGTAACTGTTATTGAGCCAACACATACCATGAATGAATATTTTAATAGTGATTTCTTTTCAAAATTTGAATTATTGGATTTCAAAGAAGTTTATGATCCAGCTGCAGAAGCTGTTCATGGAGGTAAATATCCTGGGTTCTTTATTATAAAAGCGCGAAAAAAATAATATGAAAATAGCAATATTTAGTTCAGCTGACTCTTATATCAGTGAAGATAATAAAAAAATTTGTATTAATATTTTAAAATATCTAAAAAAATTTAATGTAACCTTGGTTACAGGTGGGTCATTGGGTATCCCAGGATTTATGGTAGAGGAATATCAAAAAATTAGCGGAAGAACAATTATGTATTCTCCTGATCCTAATCACACACAGCATGAAGCTCGTTATGATAATCATGACGTAAGTTATTATGATGAAGTTATCTTCGGAGAAGGATTTACTGAAAGAAGTTTAAAAATGATTAATCAAGTAGATGGCGCAATCGCATTAAATGGACGTACAGGGACATTATGTGAGTCCCTAATTGCAATAGAGGAACAGTTACCTTTGGTTGTTATTGATAGTACAGAAGGCGTTTGTGAATATTTCAAAGATATTTTGAGGTATACAAAAAAGAAACCACGAGGGTTTTTTGAAGTTGGTTCTTCTTATGGGAATCAGGTAGATAAATTAATCAATTATATTAAAAAACACTCATAATGAGTGTTTTTTAATATTTTTACGTACTTCTTCTGGTAAATAAAAAGGTTGTGCAATTTTATTTTTAAGTTTCAGGGCTTTTTTCTTATTTCCCTCAATTACAAAGGTACAAGGGTGATCATTGGTAAGAATTTCTTTAAGTTGTTTTTCTTGTAATCCAGGATTCTTATTACTGCTAAATATTTTATCAATCTTTTCACCAAGCTCTTTTTTAAAGGTGGTTGTGACAATAATATTTTCAAAAACAGATAAGTGTTTGTTTCTTTTTTCTCCTTTTAATTTTAGTGTTTCGACTCTATAAAAATCTCCTTGAAAATCTTTTTTAAATTTTTTATCTAGTGCTTCGTTTCCACCAACAATATAAAAATTATAATATTTTTTATGTTCATGTTCTTGTTTCATGTTTAATTCACTTTCTGTTCTTGTTGGTACATAAATCCAAATTTGATGAGGGCAGTATGAAAAGAAAGCTTCTTTTGGAAATTTTTTTCTGAATGCTGACATGACATGTTTCCAGTGTGCGTCTAAATTCTGTAATGAATTAAATTTATAGGTAAATTTCTCACCTTCCTCTGGTAATTCAATATCCTGAACATCAATAATCTTTGAGATATTTTTTATCCATTCGTTATTAATGATGTAGTCTTTTTTATTCTTCAGGATAACCTCAGATTCCAAGAGGGTATTGAGCTGTTTATATACTGCCTGAACGGTCACCTTAATATCTTTTTGTTTTAGATACATCTGGATACGTTTTGAACTTGCTGGTTTTTGTAGCAAAATTTCAATAATCTCCTCTTTGAGGTTTTTAATAGGTGAACCAATCATGTTTCTATTATAACGTATTGGAAGCATTTTCCATTCGTGTACAATAAAAGTATGAACATCAAGCAACAAAAATTCTTGAAACAAATAGCGATTGCATCTTTGTTTGCTATTGCCTTGGGATTAGTACGTTTTTGTTTTACCAAACAGACTTCATATATTTGGTTAAATTGGAATTTGTTCTTGGCATTATTACCAATAGGATTTGCCGTACTTGCAGTTACGCTAAAAAAGAAATGGTTATCGACCACTATGATATTACTGTGGTTAGGGTTTTTGCCAAATGCACCCTATTTGATTACTGATTTTATTCACCTGGCTGATGTTGGGCCGAAATCATTGCTTTGGTTTGATGCGATTATGATCTTTAGTTATAGTTTTGCTGGATTGATGGCATGGGTTCTGAGTTTAAATATTTTGAAAAATCATCTGCATTGGAAACAATGGTCAGTGTGGTTTATTGCCTTGCTTTCAGGTTTTGGAATATATCTTGGACGTTATATTCGATTTAATACGTGGGATATTATTACTCATCCATTATCGTTAATGCGAAAGGTTGGAGAAATTATTCTATCACCGATTACTCATGATCCTGTTATTGCAATGACCGCCGTGTTTATGTGTTTACTTGCAGGAATATATCTTTATACTGAACCACTATTACACTATGAAAAAACCAAAAATTAAAACATTACAAAATGGATTGAGTATCATGACGATCCCAACTGATAGTCCTTCGGTAACGGTTATGTCCTTGGTGAACACTGGTTCGTATTACGAAGAGCAATCGGTAAATGGAATTTCTCATTTTCTTGAACATATGTGTTTCAAGGGAACAGAAAAACAAACAGGGAAGGAGATTATGCGTTATCTCGATGGTCTTGGTGCAGAAACAAATGCTTTTACCTCCTATGAATTGACTGGTTATTACGTAAAATCAGTCACCAAGCATTGGAAAAAAACCCTTGCGGTTGTATCAGATATTTTTCTTAATTCTACCTTTCCGGAAACTGAACTTGAAAAAGAAAAAGGCGTGATTATTGGTGAGATTGGAATGTACGAAGATATGCCAATGCGACAGGTTCATGACTTATTTAATGAACTCGTATATGGAAACCAGGCAGCTGGACGAACGATTCTTGGAACACGTCAAAATATTACACAAATGACACGTGATAATTTTATTGATTACCATAATCAACATTATGTCGCTGAGGCGACAACGATTGTTGTGGCTGGATACGTCGATCATCGTGACGTTGTAAAAGAAGTAGAAAAGAATTTTGTAGCCATACGTACCTCAAAAAAAATCACAAAGAAAAAAATAACCACTGATCAATCAAAAACTCAAATAAAAATTCACACCAAAAAAACTGATCAAACTCATATTGTGATGGGATATCGATCAGTAGGTTATCATCACAAAGACGCTGTTATTACAAAAGTCATTGCTTCACTTCTTGGAAATGGAATGAGCTCACGACTATTTGAAAAACTACGTGAAGATATGGGAGTTGGATATTATGTTAATGCAAATAATGCGTCAAATAGCGATACAGGAGTCTTGCAAGTATCATGTGGTGTTGATAGTGAACGTGTAGGTGAAGTATTATATGCTATTTATACTGAATTACATCGTTTGCGAACAGAATTGGTTTCTGATACAGAGTTGAATCGAGTAAAGGAATTTATTATTGGAAACATGCAAATGTCATTAGAATCAACAGATGATCGTGCCTATTATTATGGTCAACGACATCTCTTTGGATTAAAAATCTCTACGACATCTGAATTCGTACGCCTTATAAAAGAGGTAAGTCCTCGTGACATCAAACGTGTTGCAAGGAGATTGATTACGGACGAGCAATTAAATATTGCAATGATTGGCCCACATACAAATAAGGATATTTCAAAGTTCAAAAAAGCTTTAAGAAAAAAACACTAATTAAGTGCTTTTTTTTCTGACTCAATGAAGTCGTATACTTTAGATTTTTTAAGATATTCTTTTTTATAATAGAACATTCCAACGGATGTCATTATATTTATAACCAAAATCGTTATGATTATTGTGATGATAAATTTACCATCGGTACTAATTAATCCTGTTTCTGTTGCAATACCTAGCACAACAAAGGCAACAATATCATAGGGCAGCATCCCTAAGCCAAGGAGCACTGCTTCGTGTTCTGGTAATTCTGAAGTTTTTCTCCCTGCGATATAGGCTGACCAGAATTGAAAGAATGCAACCATTATTCCAGCAATCAATCCATAAGCGATTACATCTCCTGCTTGACTCCAATCAACAATTAATTGCGCACCAAGGTGGATAAAGAATATCGGACCAATCCATTCCTGTACAAAATAGAAAAATACCCCAAGATTTTTATGGGTAATTGGTGTTTCTTCGTGGGTAACATCGCTTACTTCTGTTTCGTGATACATTTCAACATGAAGAATTAGCCCGGTTAGATATGCCGTAATAGCAGGGTGTAATCCCATGTGATGGGCCACCCATGCAAGTCCAAATATCAGAAGGAGCGTCATAGGAATACCAATACGCAAGTTTGCCATTACTTTTGATATTTCATAAAACCCTGGAGCTTGTCTAATTTGTACAATAAAATAGGTTAAACGCGCTAATATTCCATCACGTTGTAATATATTTGGAATATTTAATCGCATATGCATTCGTGCATCAGGTAAAATTAAAAGTCCAAGAGCACCAAATATTCCAAAGGCCCCAATAATGAGCCCAATTTGCTTTGCAAGATCAATCCATATTTCAGTAAAGGAAACATCTCCACCCTTACTGCTTACTAATAGCGCATACGCAGGAAGGATACCAACCGCCAAAAGAATGGAAAGGAAGTTATCAGCTACAGATGCTGAGGTTGCCGCATGCGCAGCTCGTGTTTTCTCTAAACCGAGACTTCGCAAAACTCCAATCGTATAAGGTATAGCTGTTGAGGTGAATACAAAGCCAGCAACGATTGCTTCGGTTACCGTAA
>CALBVO010000013.1 GCA_937970115.1 Minisyncoccota bacterium
TCCAATCAAATACTGAGCTTTCAGATGAAAAGAGAAAAGAAATACAGGAGCTTATTAAAGAAACTGAAAAACTTATTGCACAAAAACAATCACAACCTATTGTTCTTGGAGCTGAGACTGAGTTCATTTCAGGAAAATGCCCAGTATTTACTGAATATATGACCACAGGTGATTTTGATGGAGACGGTGATACAACGGAAGTTGCACTACTTCAACGATTTTTAAATCGACATCTTGGATCACAATTAGTGGTTGACGGATATTTTGGAAAAGCAACAGCTTTCGCTGTAAAAACATTCCAAGAAATATATTCTGAAGATATTCTTAAACCATGGAACTCAGATCATTCAACAGGTTGCTTTTATAAAACTACCAAGGTAAAAGCTAACCAAATTCTTGGGTGCTATGATGAAGAGTTTTTAGAAAATATAAACATTAATCACTC
Source organism: Minisyncoccota bacterium (assembly GCA_937970115.1). GTDB lineage: Bacteria > Patescibacteriota > Minisyncoccia > Phycocordibacterales > UBA1006 > UBA1006. Next base: position 446 of record CALBVO010000013.1, read on the forward strand.
ACTAGTTGTTACAGGCAAGGTATTGAACTAATGTAATAAACGAAGAGATAATACAAAAAGAGAAAGCCAGACTTTCTCTTTTTGTATTATCTCCGAGTGCCCTTGAAACAAAGTATTTAAATACACGGACCTTCTGAGCCTAAACGAAGAATCTACTTTGTAGATTCTTCGTTAATTTCCTGATCGCTCTAGGTCAGAGAACCTTCCATTTATAAAACGTAAATAAATATTGTCAAATTTTTATTTTATAGTATATTAAATTTATGAGAAAGCATCTTAAAAACTATTTTATTCCCCACAAGGAAAATGATTACAAGCCATATTCAGTACGTCGAGAATCATTACTTGCTACTATTATTTTTGGACTAGGTATTCTTGGATTATCTTTTTTTGGAGGTAATAATCTCGCTGGTAATTTATTATTGGCAGATGTTCAATCAGTTTTATTAGCACAAGTAACTAATGAAAATAGAATTGAAAATAATAAAACTCGCTTGCAACCGAATGTATTATTAGAACAGGCAGCACAACTCAAGGCACAAGATATGATCCAAAATGAATATTTTGCACATGTTAGCCCAACAGGTAAACAGGCTTGGGATTGGATGGATGATGTTGGCTATGCATATAAATTTGCGGGAGAAAATCTTGCTATTGATTTTTATGATACTGAGGCTGTTGCAAAAGCCTGGATGGAGTCACCAACGCACCGTAAGAATATTCTCAATGAAAAGTATACTGAGATTGGTATTGCTGTTGATTCAGGTCGTTACAAGGGAAGAGACGTGGCATTTGTTGTTCAAATGTTTGGATCTCCTCGTTATCCAACGTCACCAACGAATACTCTTCCTGTGTTGGAACCAGAGGTGGTCGAGGAACCTGAAATACAGATTGCTGCCATTAGATCCTCTGATCAAGAGTTAGTTCTTGGTGATGAAATTGCACTTGATCCTATATCTTTAGAGACAAAAGAGATTTTTAATGACCAAGAGGTAATTTATAATTTACAACAAAAAATTGCTCAACTCCAAGAAGAACTAACAAGAAGTACTACTTTTGTAGAAACGGAATATAACCCAAATCCAATAGTTCTAGGAGATGAATTTATTGAAGAGAATAATAAAAATACCATAACTCAATCAACCTTAGAAAAAAAAGATGTACCGTACAATAGCCTTATTAAAACATTAGCCCGACCTGGAAAAATTGGCCAATTTATTCTTCAGTTATTAATCGGGCTTGTATCACTTTCTTTGGTATTGAAAATTTTTATTGAATATAAAAAACAACATTATAAAAATGTAATTTTTACACTTTTAACTCTGGTAGTTCTCTTGTTAGCATATTTTCTTATAAGTATTATATTCAAACAAGTGATAATTATTTAGACTATGATTATATAAAAAATAAATGTTATGCTAGTTTTTTAATATATTAATTTATAAATAATTATATATTTAGGTATACTCGTATAGATGAAGATTAAGGATATATTATTCACCATTATAGCTCTTGGATATATTGCGGTCGCTATCACCTATGGAGGAAAGGATCGTACTGGCATAACTGATACTCGCCTAGAATCATATGAACAAGTGACATTAGCAGGTGGTTGTTTCTGGTGTATAGAATCAGCCTTTCAGGAGGAGCCTGGAATTATTGATGCGGTTTCTGGTTACACTGGCGGACAGTCACAGAACGCACAATACATCGACGTTGCAGCTGGAACCACACAGCATCGTGAGGTAGTGCAGGTTAGCTATGATTCAGAGATTATTTCTTTTGAAGAAATTTTGAATATTTTCTGGTCACGTATCGACCCAACAGATGACGGTGGTCAATTTGCGGATAGAGGGTATCAATATACCACTGCAATTTATTATCATAGCGATTCACAAAGAATCATCGCAAATCGTTCCAAAGAACATCTGACAGAATCAGGTCTCTTTGAAACCGAGATAGTAACCGAAATTGTACCAGCTGAAACATTTTATCTCGCAGAGGAATACCATCAGGATTATTATAAAAAAGCTTCGGAGCATTATAAATTATATGAACAAGCTTCGGGGCGAGCAGGATTCGTAGAGGAAACATGGGCTCGTGATGCTGCGCTGAAATTCTTTGAGGAATCATTGGAGGTTCAGGTGGTTACACCACGCGGGGATTATAATTATACCGATGCAGAGATTGAAATTTTATTAGAAAATCTCGATCCATTGGCCTATCATGTTGTAGCAGAGAATGGTACTGAACAGCCATTTAATAATTTATATTGGGACCACAAAGAAGACGGTATTTATGTCGATGTGGTACAGGTGAGGCCTTGTTTTCTTCGACACATAAATATGATCTAGAACAGGTTGGCCGGCGTTCTGGCGACCAATTAATGATGATTCTATCGAGTTCTCGAGGATAATTCAATCGCACATGTACCACGTACAGAGGTTCGATCAGAAACAGGGCATTTAGGCCATGTATTTAATGACGGCCCGATTGAGCATGGAGGAGAGCGTTATTGTATCAATTCGGCATCATTACTCTTTGTTCCATTGAACGAAATGACAGAAAAAGGGTATGGGGAATATTTATCACTGTTTGATAATACATAAAAACCAATCGAGAGATTGGTTTTTATGATATACTGATGGAACTTTCATCGAGAGTGTAGCGAGAGATGTAACTCTATGACCTACCAGCAACCTATGAGAAATCACAAGGTGCTCCATTTACAGCTGATGACCCAAACTCAGAGAATATCGATGAAAGTATATTATTTACTAATATACTTTTATTTTTTATGACAACAAAACTTAACTACAAAAATTACGAAACATTATCAGATTACTGGAAAGATGCTCAGGGAAAAGTCCCGCTCGCAATGATGTATGGAATTCAACAATTCCAAAAGAAAAATAATCTTGATTTTCAAACCGCTTATCAAATATTACTAGAGAAAAAAGTAATCATAGAAATTAACTAACATGAGCGTTCAAACATACACTGCAGAATATGTATCACCAAAACATCCTGATAAAATGTGCGACCGTATATCAGACGCGATATTAAAATTATTTATTACTCAAGATCCAAACAGCCGCGTTGCCGTCGAGACTCTTGGCGGGCATGGCAAAGTTTTCATCGTAGGAGAGGTCACCAGTACTGGAAACATTACCCAAACAGAATACGAACAAATCGTCGCAGAAATTATAGGTTTTGATAGCTACGACGTAATAGTCCATATTTTTCGGCAATCACCCGAAATAGCGACTGGAGTCGATACAGGAGGTGCAGGAGACCAGGGAATTGTTATTGGGTATGCCTGTAATCATAACCATGAAATGATCCCGCAGGAATTCTATCTCGCTAAATTATTATGTAATCATCTTTACGATAAATATCCCGTTGATGGCAAGACTCAAATAATGACAAATATGAAATTACTTATATCGTTGCCAGTTTCCAAGGAACAACCATACAACAACTCAGCGCAGATATTATTGCTTGAGTTCGGGACAAGAAAATGCCTATTGATAATATTAAACTCTTGGTGAACCCCGCCGGTGAATGGAACACTGGTGGATTCGAGGCCGATGCGGGTCTCACAGGTCGGAAAATTGTCATTGATCAATATGGACCACGCGTTCCTGTTGGTGGTGGTGCATTTTCAGGAAAAGACTGGACCAAGGTCGATCGTAGCGGCGCAAAATACGCACAACATACCGCGCAACAATTACTACAAAAACATCACGCTAGCCTATCGAAGTAACAAATACCCCGTGACTTTAGTCCGGGGTAGTTTATTTTACTTGAATTTACAAGGTAGGGTATACTGGAACTATGAAAACAATACGATTAATTAATATCTCGCGACCTCGGTTTTGGATTTACGTTCTAGGGACTTTTATGGTTGGGGTGATCGCGGCTGGTGATCCGCGATTATTGGATCTAAAAACGTTAATAATTCTTGGAACACTATTTTGGTTTTTTACGTATCCTGCGAATTTAATGATTTATGGAATTAATGACATCTATGATTACGAGACCGATAAACATAATCCAAAGAAAATTGAGTACGAGGAATTAGTGAAACCCAAAGACCAGAAGGCTTTGTGGTGGAATATTGCATTATGGGTGATACCTTTTTTCGTTGTGTTGTTTTGGCTGAATTGGCAGGCGTCGGTTGCATTTCTGATTTTTAATTTCACATCAGTTTATTACTCTGCAACACCAATTCGAGGAAAGGCGAATCCGCCATTGGATATTATTTTCTCGTCGATTATTTATATTTCACCTGCGGTTGTTGGATTCTTTGCGACTGGGAATACTGATATTCCATGGTTAGGGATTGTAGGTGGATTATTATGGGCAATGGCCATGCAGACCTATTCTGCGGTTCCAGACATAGAATCTGATACAAAGGCTAACGTGAGGACATTGGCGACCGTATTTGGTCGGAATGGAGCTCTGTGGTTCTGTTTGATTGCCTATGCTGTGGCAACATTTATTGGATTTACTTTATTAGGTTGGATTCTATTAATCCTGGGATTGATTTATCTAAGTATGGTTATTACAGCAATGGTTAAGCCAGAGAAAACGTTTTGCATATATAAAAAATTTCCGTTAGTGAATGCTGTATTTGGGATGATATTGTTTTTTTTATTAGTCGCGGAATTCCTTATGTAAAAACCACTACTCATGTAATGGTTTTTTATTCAAAAACAATACCCC
>CALBVO010000014.1 GCA_937970115.1 Minisyncoccota bacterium
AAACAACTCGTGGGGAGTTGTTTTTTGATATATAATACCTATATGTCTAAGTGGGCGAAAAAAAAGAAAAGAAAAATTATTATTATTGTAGGGTTAATTTTTGCGATTGTAATTGCATTGATTTCAATAAGACTTGAAACAAGTAAACAACCGACGTGCTTTGATGGAATTCAAAATGGTACTGAATCTGGATTAGATTGTGGTGGTGAATGTTTTAAGGTATGTCAAGAAGAAGTTAATAATCTAGTTATTTGGTGGGAACGACCCTTCAAGGTAGCAAACGGTGTATATAATACTATTGCCTATGTTGAGAATCAAAATCTTTACTCTGGAATTCAAAAATTAAATTATGAATTCCGTTTATATAACAAAGAAAACGTACTTATTTCTCAACCGATTCGAGGTGAAACATTTATAGAACCTAATAAACGATCTGCTATTTTTGAATCAGGAATTATTACTGGAGATAATGAGGCTTACACTTCTTTTTTTCATATTAATTCTATACAAGAGTGGTCACGGGTTGATCAAGATTATTCATATAATCTCTTTACTATTGGTGAACCAATATTAACAAACCAAGACACAGCACCAAAATTATCTGCTATTGTTCGTAATGAAAGTTTTATTAATTTTAAAGATATTCCTGTTGTTGCTATTTTATATAACGCTGAAGATAACGCTATTGCTTCAAGTCAGACATATATAGATGTTTTGGCTCAAGGTCAAGAATCGCAAGTATTCTATTCTTGGCCAGAGGCATTTGGTGATAGTATTTCTCGGATTGAAATTATTCCTCGTATTAATCCTTTTATCGATCGATCAAATACTTAATATATGAATCTGTTTTTAAGAAAAATTGATTGGTGGATTGTTGCATCACTTATTCCTCTTTTTGGACTTTCTTTAGCAACTATGAGTTCTTTTTCTGATGCTGCAGGATCACTCGCATCACGTCAATTACTTTGGATTATTATTTCTTTTACCGCTTTTTTTATTATTACTTTTTTAGATTTATCTTTTTTAAAAAAGTCAAAAACACTCATGGCGATATATTTAGGTGGTGTTGGAATATTATTGTCCTTAATATTTTTTGGTAGTACTAATAAAGGAGCAACAAGTTGGCTTGATTTTGGAGCTTTTTCTTTTCAACCTTCTGATCTTGTAAAATTGATTTTGATATTAGTATTAGCAAAATACCTTGCAAGAAGGCATGTTGAAATAAGAGCAATGAAGCATCTTTTAATTACGGCGACATATTTTCTTATACCTTTTCTTCTCATTTTCTTACAACCAGATTTTGGATCAGCTATTATTTTATTTTTTATCTGGTTTGGAATGATTTTAATTGCAGGTATTTCAAAAAAACATTTACTATTATTATTTACCATTGGTTTCGCAGTGTTTATGGTTATGTGGTTATTTGTTTTTAAAGAATATCAAAAAGATCGTATTAGAACCTTTATAGACCCACTCTCAGATATTCAAGGAACGGGATATAATGCCTATCAATCAACAATTGCAGTCGGATCAGGTCAGATAGTTGGAAAAGGTGTTGGCTATGGAACTCAATCCCGGCTTAATTTCTTACCTGAATATGAAACAGATTTTATTTTCGCAGCAGTATCAGAAGAATGGGGGTTTATTGGATCAGCTATTATTCTGATTCTCTTTGGTATTATATCTATACGTATTCTTATTTTAGGTTACGCAATGAATAATAATTTTGAATTACTATTTGCTGTTGGATTGGCCTTGTATATTATGAGTCATGTACTTATTAATATCGGTATGAATATTGGTGTTATGCCTGTTACGGGAGTAACCTTGCCGTTTATGTCTTATGGTGGATCACATCTTTTAATTGAAATGGTTGCCTTGGGTATATTAATGTCGATGAGAAAAAATTCTCGATCAGTTTATAAAGACAATTCTCCTGATGTTTTTTTGAAATAAAATAATTAAAAGAAAGGCTTGGTGCACTGCGCCAAGCCTTTCTTCTCTACGTTAAATAAGTATACTAGTAGTATATTATGACTACTCGCGTTGATGGAAATGCTATCGCAACAACAATTCAATTACATTTGAAACAATATACTGAAACCTTATCATCTGCTATTAACTTTGACATTGTGTATGTAGGGTCAGATCCTGTTATAGATAATTTTATTCACTACAAACGTCAATTCGGCGAGGTGCTTGGCGTGAATGTTACGGTACATGATTTTCCTGCAGATATATCAGAAGTTGAATTACTTGGATCAATCAAGACCCTTAATGCATCATCTGATGCGATTATTATTCAATTACCATTACCAGCACATCTTGATGTTACTACAATTACTTCAGCAGTTGCTCCAGAAAAAGATGTTGATGTATTAGGTACCCAAGCAATTACACGGTTTAAAAAAGGTGATGAACATTTCTTACCACCGGTGACTGGTTCTATAGTTGAGGTTTTTAAACAACATACTGTTGATCTAAATAATAAAAATATCGTAGTTATTGGAAATGGTGCTCTTGTTGGTTATCCAATGACGCTGTGGTTAGATAACCATAATTTCTCTTATAATGTACTAGTAAAAGAAACACCAACAGCATTGCGTGACAATCTCATTAAAAAAGCTGATGTAATTATCTCAGGAGCTGGTGCCCCTCATTTGGTAAAAGCTCATATGGTGAAACCAGGTGTTATTTTGATTGATGCAGGCACGAGTGAGTCTGGAAAGAAAATTATTGGTGATATCGCACAAGCCGCTTATCCAGTATCAAACCTCTATACACCAGTTCCTGGCGGAATTGGTCCAATTACTATTGCTATTTTATATACTAATATTATTAATGCCCATAAAAATGTGTATGGTAGCTAGTATTATTGAACTGCATAATCAACTTTTTTTCTGGTTACATAGTTTATCCCAAAGTTCGAGCGAGTTTAGTTTTTGGCTCTATGTTATAGCTGAAAGGATCGATTTATATATGATTATAATTGGTATTTTCTTTATTATTGTTCATCATCATCAAAGAATCAGTAATAATCCAGAATTAATATCCCGTAGTGCCATTAGGGAAGGTATTTTTATTGTACTGGCGGTTTTGGTGTCTTGGGCAATTTCGTACCTCTTGAAAATTACCTTCGGGATACCTCGACCATTTCTGCAGTTTTCAGAAATTATTCCATTGTTTCCGTACGGAGGATATGATTCATTTCCTTCGGGTCATGCAACCCTATTTGCGGCACTGGCAACAGCATTATATCGTTCACATAAGAAAATTGGTTGGATATTTATAGGTATAGCGTTTTTGATTGGGATAACGCGTGTTATCTCAGGAGTTCATTTTCCTATTGATGTTGTTTTTGGATGGTTTCTAGGGACAATGGTAGTAATTATTGTTTCAAAAATCTTAAAGAGCTGGTAAAAAAAGCACCCTCGTAGAAGGTGCTTTTGTTATATTCTAAGCTAATCCAAATTTAATTATTCTTTCATTGTGGATGTCTTGAAAAAGTAATTCAATACTACCATTAAAATTATGGAATCTCATAGATTTTTTAGGGTCAAATTTTAATTCTTTTTCAGAGGATTTTTCTCCGCTAGGAAATAGATTTTCTCACAAGTCTTCTTGATCAGCAACGTTGATATCAGAACCAAATTCCATTTGGGGAACATACTTATTTTTGAAAATTATACGCTCTCCTGTTTGTGTATTTATACTTATCATAATTATATTTTTAGATTATTTATATTTAGTATATCAAAAATATGTATTGTGCTTAAATTTTTAATTCGTTTTATTCATTGAAAAAACTCTCAAAAAGCCTATAGTAGAGGAATGTGGAAAATAAGAATTATAGCGCTACTTTTCGTAGCCTTAGGAGTTGGATTGGGGAGTTATTTATATATAACGCAGGACACTACTCCATTTAAACTCGGTTTAGATTTATCAGGTGGAAGTTATTTGGTGTATAAGGCAGATACAACAAATGTAGCACAAGAAGAAATTTCAGATTCAATGGATGCCTTGCGTGATACGATTGAACGACGTATTAATGCTTTTGGGATTTCAGAACCGAATGTTACAACTGAAACCCATACCTTGGGAGTAGAGGGAAGTGAAGAGCGTCTGGTTATTGAACTTCCAGGTGTAACAGATATTGATGATGCGATTGCATTGATTGGACAAACACCATTATTAGAATTTAAATCAGAAGCAAGTCCTGAAGAAGTTGCTCGTATTGATGTGGAATTACAAGAACTTTTGTCTGCATCAACCGAAGAAGATGCAACTCTTGATATTACTCAACTACAGGCATTACAAGATCAACGGTATGTTGCAACCGCCCTTACAGGAAAATATCTTGAAAAATCACAATTACAATTTTCTCAGGCTGGTGTTCAGTATGGTGGTGATTTACAATCACGGCCGATTATTACTTTACGATTTAACAAAGAAGGAGCAGATCTCTTTGAAGAGCTAACCCGAGAGAATGTGGGAAAAACAATTGCTATTTATTTGGATGGGATCTTGGTGTCTGCACCAACGGTTAATACCGTAATTTCAGGTGGGCAAGCGATTATTGAAGGAGCCTTCACCTTAGAAGAAGCAAAAGAAACTGTCGGACGACTGAACTCAGGAGCATTACCGATTCCTATTGAATTAATTTCAACAAATACTATTGGGCCAACACTTGGACAAGACGCTTTGGATGCTGGTGTGTATGCTGGACTTGCTGGACTTATCCTTGTCGGTTTAGTTTTGATTCTTTGGTATCGATTACCTGGACTGATCGCAGTTATCGCCTTAGGAATTTATACCGCTATTATGTTGTGGATGTTTAAATCCATTCCTGTTACCCTGACGTCTGCGGGAATCACTGGATTTATTATTTCTATTGGTATTGCTGTCGATGCAAATATTTTGATTTTTGAGCGCATGAAAGAAGAGCTTAAAAATGGTAAAAATTTATATGCATCAGTAGAAACTGGTTTCAAGCGAGCCTGGGCATCAATTCGTGATGCTAATATTTCTTCAATCATCTCAGCCGTTGTATTGTTTTGGCAAGGGACTGCCTTGATAAAAGGGTTTGCACTAACCTTTGGATTGGGAATTATGATTTCAATGTTTACTGCAGTTACCGTGACACGATTCTTACTTCTTTCTCTTGCAAAAAAAGAAAAGAAAAGTTCGAAAATTATGAGATTCTTATACCAAAATGGTTTTAACAAATAGTCATATGTTTATTACAAAATACAGAAAATTATTTATAGGATTTTCAGCACTGTTGGTTCTTGTTGGAGTTATTATTGTGTCAGTAAAAGGTCTTGATTATGGAATCGAATTTACTGGTGGTTCAGTACTTGAGGTATCTTATGAAGATCCTGCTACACAACCAGAACTTTCGGAATTGAAACAAGCGCTTGCTAGTAATGAACTTGATGCAAGTATTCAACCCTTCCAAACCAGTACTGGTACAAATGGGTATTTGTTGCGAACACAAAATACCAGCGAGGAAAATCGCATTGCATTAATAAGTGTCGTTACCAAAGATAAAACCATCGGACAAATAGAACGATATAATTCAATTGGTCCATCAGTAGGGAAAGAACTGCGAACCAAATCATTATATGCCTTAATCATGGTATCTATTGGGATTATTTTCTTTGTTGCTTATGCCTTTCGTAGGGTTACACAACCTGTTTCATCATGGAAATATGGAATGGTTGCTGTCATTGCATTACTTCACGATATTATTATTCCTGTTGGAATTTTAACCTTGCTAGGTACAGAAATTGATACTTTGTACGTGGTTGGATTATTATCAATCCTAGGATTATCAGTAAACGATACGATCGTGGTGTTTGACCGAATTCGTGAATCACTTGCGACAAATCAAGAGAAAAATAAAAATGAAGATTTTATTACTACCGTAGGTAATTCAATTAAAGATACGATTACCCGATCAATTTTCACCTCACTGACATTGATTGTGGTATTGTTAGCACTTTATTTCCGAGGCCCAGCTGCAACACAAACATTATCATTAGTATTATTGTTGGGAACTATTGTAGGAACCTATTCTTCAATTTTCTTGGCATCACCCTTGTTAACCTTATTGGTTTCAAAAGATTCAAAGAAATAAACTATTTATAAAAAACGATTAGACCTCGTTTTTTATTTTATGTCTATGGTTTTTTCTTGAATATCTCGGTACGATTAATTAAAAAATAAATATAAAACTTAGAAAATGAAAGTACGAATATCTATATTATTTTTGATTATTCCTATTTTCATAGGATATGGTCAATCATTGCGAGAGGATACCTTACATCATAATCTCGAAATTATAAAGGGATCAATTAACCTAGTTGGATGGTATAATCTAGGGATTGGTAGTAATGGAACCTTAAACGTATCTTTAATCCTTAAAGATAACCTCATTAAGGGTTTAAATATCAAAGCTGAAATTACAGATTTAAAAATTGATACGACTTTCTATATACAGCATAAAAAAAATAATACCGTACAACCTTTATTATTAGGTCCGCGTATTGATACATTTATAAAAATTTCTTTAACAGAGAGTTTTTGTGAAAAAGGAGGTAAATTAGAGATAAAAGTTTTTATTGATAAAAAGAAATATATTGAACATTTTTTCATCCTTCCAAATAAAAAAGAAGTGTTTGTATGTTTTCATCAAAATACTAAGTCGGAACAATTAAACCTTATAGATAAAATTATTTTGAATCTTAAGGGATCTATTTATAATCGATCTAAAATTAGACCTAAAGAATATTTTATTATTCCATCTGAAAAATAAGTTAATAGGGCGCATTCTGTCGAAGGATGTGCTTTTTTGTTATAATAAATATGTTAACCATAACTATTATTACTATGTATATTATTTTAGGAATTATTGCTGCTATTGCATTATTTATTATTGGACTGTATAACAATTTAATTAAATTACGTGTTCGAACTGACGAGGCATGGGCTGATATTGATGTTCAATTAAAACGCCGATATGACCTTATTCCAAATCTTGTCGAAACCGTAAAGGGTTATGCTAAGCATGAACGAGAGACACTTGAGGCTGTGCTTGAAGCACGTAGTAAGGCAACCGCTATGAACATCGATGTTACAAATGTAACATCAGATCAAATGGCAGAATTTGCATCTATGCAATCAGGTATTTCTGGAGCTCTTGGTAAGCTTATGGCAATTGCCGAAGCATATCCAGACCTGAAGGCAAATGAAAATTTCTTAAGTTTACAGGACGAATTGACTGACACTGAAAATAAAATTCAGGCAGCACGAAGATTTTATAATACTAATGTGCGCGATCTGAATATTGCAGTACAATCATTCCCGGCAAATATTTTTGCAAATATATTTGGATTTAGTTCTCGAGAATTCTTTGAATTAACAGAAGGTTCAGTTGAAAAAGAACCAGTAAAAGTTTCTTTCTAGAAACACTCAAAATTAACGAACTACTTCGTTAAAATAAAAAAGAGCACTCAACGTAATAGCTATACGTCTCATTTGCTCTTTTTTATTTTGCCTCATATTTCATTTAATTTTGAGTGTTTCTGTATTTAATCACTGCAAATAAATATGTTCCAACCGCAAGAGAAAATACAATTTGGCCAACTATTAAGAAGATATCATTTATACCTATAAACTTTATAAGAATTACTAGGCTTCCAATTACTCGAAACATAGTACCTTTCCATGAAATATCTTTTGCAGATTTTCTTTTAAAAATTCTCCTTATTTGTATGAAGAGATCAATACTAAATGCAATATACGAAATAAGCGTTGCATAATTGATAAATATTTCAAAAAAATTATTCATGCTTTGATTATATCTTATTTCAATATTTATATCTTTTTCAAGATGCTATAATACCTCTATGTCTAACTTCTATACACATCAAAAGGCTAACAAAATAAAAACATGGTTACTTATGACTTCTTTTTTTGGGATGGTTATTGGTTTAGGTTATATTCTCAGCTACTATTTTAATGCACCAATTATTCTTTACGGTTCTATTATTATTTCAATTATTATGAATATTTGGGCGTATTGGTTTTCTGATAAAACCGTTCTAAAAATGACAAATGCACAACAAGTCTCATATACTGATGCTCCTGAATTACATCGTATTGTGGAAAATCTGGCAATTACTGCGGGTCTTCCAAAGCCAAAAATATTTATAATTAAGGATTCGGCTCCAAATGCATTTGCAACCGGTCGAAATAAAGAAAATGCAGTAATAGGGGTAACTACTGGTTTATTAGAAATCCTTGATAAGAATGAACTTGAAGGAGTTATCGCCCATGAGTTAGGACATATTGGTAATAATGATATGTTGGTATCAACTGTTGCGGTTGTATTGGTAGGAATGGTGACGATGGCTTCTGATATGCTATTACGTGGAACAATGTTCGGTGGAGGTGATAATAACCAACGAATCAGTAATCCATTAACACTTATTTTAGGTTTAATTCTGGCTATATTGATGCCGTTGGTTGGTAAAATGATTCGTTTTGCCATTTCTCGTAGACGAGAATTATTAGCAGATGCCACAGGGGCAATGTTAACAAGGTATCCAGAGGGTCTAGCCAGTGCTCTTGAGAAAATCCATGCTCATGGTTCAAAAATGCGTAGCGCTAATCATGCAACAGCACATTTATTTATTGCAAATCCATTTGGATTAAAACGTACAACAACATACATTAACCGTTTATTCATGACTCATCCACCGGCAGAGATCCGGGTTGATTTACTACGTCAAATGGACCAAAGTAAATAAATAGGCACATATATTATTATTATTATCTATAAAAAATATTTTTTTATGATAGAATAATAACAATGAAATATTTTTACAAATTACTTACATTAATAGTTATTACTAGTTTTACCGTGTTGCCGATTGGTCATACTGTTCCCGTAGCGGAAGCTATCGTCGGAGACGTTGATAATGACGGTATTCCAAATTCAATTGATCTTGATTCTGATAATGACGGTATTCCAGATATCAACGAGCTCTGTATGCCTCCATTGGTAGGAACAACTCCTGAGTCTGATGCATTAAATTACAGACGAGATAATATTAATGTCTTTGCTATTTCAAACAATACTAATGGTCTTGGCTGGCAAGAGTCAGGTTGGGAACAAGCAGTATTTAATAAGGGTACTACGATTATTAATCGTGAATCTCCAAATGCTCTTACTGGGGTAACAGGGGATTTCAGTACTGGTACTATGACTCTTACTCCAGTAACCACAGGTCTAGGGCCTATTGACTGGTTTAATACTACCGATGGAGATCGAACTTCAGGAAGTGATGATGGTACAGCTCTTCGATGGCGTCACCCTAGTGGCTCAGGAGGAGCGGTTGACGGTAATTGGGAACACGAAACAGACATTGACTTCAATGCTGGTTCAAATGTAACGGCCTTTAGTTTTGATTTGAATGACCATTTTGATACAAATAATGTTATTGGAGGTTCAGATGGTGTCCGTATGGAAATGGAGATAAACGTAGATGGTGTAGATATTTTCTATATATTTACACCATACATTGGAGATGACGCGGTTTCTGGTCAGGCTGGTGCCCCATTTGTTGCGTTTGAAGATGGAAATGGAAACGTTATTGAACCTAATGGAATTGTTGGAGAAAATATTGAAACAAATATTGGTATTATAAAAGATGCACCAATTTCTAATGTTAATATTAAAATTAGGGCCTTTACTACAGCTGCCGGACAGACAGTCTTTCGTGACCCAGCATCTATTGATAACTTTACTTTTGCTTCGACTAACTTATGTGATACCGATGGAGATGGTATTGCTAATTATCTTGATCTGGATTCCGATGATGATGGTATTTCAGATATTATTGAAGCAGGGGGAACTGATACTGACGGAGATGGTCAAGTTGATTATCCAACTCCGGGAGACCCAACAACCATGGTTGATGCAGATAATGATGGTTTAGAAGATTCTCTTGATAATCAAGACAGTGGGAGTGGAGCAGGTGAAGTAACAACTGGTACACCACTACCATTAACAAACACTGATGGAACAGGTAATCCTGACTGGATCGACATTGATTCAGATGATGATGGTATTACTGATAACACCGAGGCACAAACAACCGCAGGATTCCAAGCGCCACTTGGAACTGATACAGATAACGACGGACTTGATGATCGATACGATGGAGATGATCAGGATACCGTAGGAATCGGAGGTGGAGCTGGTACTGTAGTAACACCAACCAATACTGATGGTGCAGCAGATAATCCAGACTATCGAGACCTTGATTCAGATGACGATGGAGAAAATGATACTATCGAAGCCTACGATACTAATGATGATGGTACTGCAGATACGGTGCCTGCTAATGCTGATGATGATGATGACGGACTTGATGATAATTTTGATTCAGTTGATCTTGCTGTTAATCCAGATGACAACCCAGATGACAACGGAGAAACACCAAGTACTTTCCCTAATGACGATGCTGGTCAAGCAGGAGGTGAACCTGACTGGAGGGATATAGATCCTGTATTAACGATCCAACACAACACCCTAGCAACCCTTACTAACGCAAACCAAAACTCATATCCAGTAACAGGAACCTGTTTTGCGGTTGGAGATCCAATTAGTACTACTATTACTGACGGAACAACTACAACACCTGCGGTAACTACTACCTGTCAAACAGGAGAAACGTTCTCAGTGAATGTTAATATCTCAGGTCTTGACCATACTGTTTCACCATTTAATGCCACCAGTACCATTACCAATGGAACAAGCGCAAGTGATACTGACCCTATTGATACCGATACTGATGATGATGGTAATCCAAACATTACTGATCCAAATCCAACAGTGCCAACAGCAACTAATGATGCAACATCAACGGCACCGCTAACAGCCGTAACCTTCGATATCCTTGCGAACGATGATTATTTAGACAACGATGATATAAACAATGCAGGAAACACAACAATCACTCGGCGGACCGGAGCTGATGCTGGAACTGCTGCAGGAACCGTATCGTTTAACAATGCAACCGGTGAAATTACCTACACACCAATAGCTGGTGAAACAGGAACAGCCCC
>CALBVO010000015.1 GCA_937970115.1 Minisyncoccota bacterium
CTTATCGATTACTTTATTCCAACCTTTCTTTATAAAGTAAGGTCTTCCGAAAAGCATGTACCCAATTGCGTAGCAAATGATATATGAAGAGATAAAATCTGTCATGAGTCAGTGTTTTTAAATTGTATATTAATAATATCATTTATTAAAATACTTGTCAATAAATTTAAAAGAAAAGAGCATACAAACATACCCACCAAACTGTTATAATAGAACCATGAAAACCGGAATCAAATCTTGGCATGCAATTGTTAAGTTTATTAAATATTATTTTTCAATTGGTGGACTTGCGCGAACCTTGCTCGTACCATGGCGACAAGAACGATATGAGAGCGACGAGCGCGGTATCTGGCGATACATCGAACAGGCAACATTTTACTTGTTTGCAGTTATTTTTGGATTTGTTATTCGTCTCCTGACAATTATTGCTGGATTAATTGCCTTATTGGTTATGGTGATACTGTTCCCAGTATTTATGATTTTTCCTATCAATGTCAGTTTTGAAAACCTTGTTCGCAATGGGTCATTAGGTCGTGAATGGGCATATCCTGTAACCTGGGAATTAGATAAACATGGACGTGATTTACGTACCAATACCGAAGTCCTCGTACTGGATCACGATCAGGCAATAGAAAAAATGGAACGGGTGTTGTCACGAAAAAATCAACAAAATGTCTTGGTTGTTGGACAACAGGGAATTGGTAAATCAACGCGTTTAGGTCATTTGGCACGACGTATGTATCGTGACCTCTCTGCGGCAGCATTGAACGGAAAACGTTTGGTTCAATTATTCCCAGAAGAAATGTCTGTCCAAGAAATTCAGACATGTATCCAAGAAGCCGTAAAAGCACGAAACGTAGTTCTGGTGATTGAGAATATTGAACGATTTAATATTGTTGGAGTCCTCGAACCCTATCTCGATCAGAATCATTTTCAAATGATACTCACAACAGATTGGGGTGCATATAATGAAACCTATAAACATCATCAAAACCTCATGCGTGTTTCTGAGGTAGTGGAAATGTATCCACCTGGTGATGAGACCACGATGAAATATCTCTATGATTGGGTTATTGGGAATGGTGAACGAAAACGTATTAATAACGATGTGTTGGCATCGGTCGTTATTCTGACAAATAAATTAATGATGAATACGGCACAACCAGAAAAGTCTATCGACATCATGGAAGAGTTAGCAACATTCCCAGATGACATTATCACCACAGAGCATGTTGAGAAATTAATTTCACAAAAAACCAATGTGCCATTAGGCTCATTGCAAAGCGATGAAAAACAAAAACTCATTCATCTCGAAGAAGTCATCAAGGATCATGTTATCGGCCAAGATAAAGCCGTAAAAGCCATCGCATCTGCATTGAAACGTGGACGTGCTGGTGTTCATGATTCACCAAAACCTATTGGCTCATTCCTATTCCTCGGTCCAACAGGGGTCGGGAAAACACATACGGCAAAAATGCTCGCTCAGTATTATTTTGGTGGCGAACATATGATGTTACGTTTTGATATGTCAGAGTTCCGTGAATTGGAGAGTATGTCACGATTCATTGAGCGACTCGCAGCACAAGTCGAGGAATCACCTTTTTCATTGGTATTCTTTGATGAGATAGAAAAGGCACATCCAGATATTCTGAATCTATTTTTACAAATTCTGGATGAGGGGCGATTCACCACGACAACAGGTCGTCTGATCACGTTCCAAAATACTATTATCATTTGTACGTCCAATGCTGGAGCAACCTACATGATGGCAAACGGTTCTGAATCAGAAGACCTTCTGATCGAACATATTGTTTCGCAAGGTCTCTTGCGACCAGAATTTATTAACCGTTTTGATGCAACCGTATTATATCAATCACTCAATCGATCAGAGATCGAGCAGGTTGCTACTATTCTTTTGAATAAACTTAATAAACACCTGTTGAAACAATACCGATTGGCTGTTGTGGTTACCGATGAATTGATTAAGGTACTCGCACGAAAAGGTCACGACCTTAAATTTGGGGTACGACCATTAGCGCGTGTTATCAAGGATGATATTGAAACTGTCGTAGCTGATGCATTATTACAAGAGCCAACACCAGAGAATCTGTGTTTGTTTATTGATCCAGGTTCTATTGAGCCAAAATAAAAACCACATTATGCGTGGTTTTTATAATTCCTCGGTAATTAACTCCCGAATCTTCGGACCATATTCTTGTATCTCAAATCGAATAATACCTAATGTCTGACCTTGCCGAGTTTCTGTTTTAACACGCCATTTACCATACTCGAGAGATTGTTTTTTTGAAAACCCGCGATAGCCATCAGAACGTCCACCTGTAATTGAAATAGGAATAGTGTTACGTGTTTCCCATCTACGTTCATTTGAATTGTAACGTTCCCACACATGATGAATGGTTGTTGTTAGTTCGGTGGGGGCAAATACCTGCGTAAAGACAAAGATATCTTCTCCTTCGCGCCAATACATAGTGTGACTACGCTTTTGAAAGAATTCATACCAGGCCGATTTTTCATATTGAGCGAGATATCCTGGATATAATCGTTTCACATCATAATAGACGGCTTTGTATTTCAAGGATAGTGGAATAGGCGGGAGAATATTGGTGAAATATAAAATATTAAACACTAACATAATCCCAACAATACGAATTATTATTTTCCGGAGGTATTTTGTGATGCGCATTGGATTGATTTTTCCCAGCAGGAATAAAAATCCCGTAATGAGTATTCCTGCAATGAGCGTACTGAGAATAAATATCCATGGTCCCATTTTCTTGATAACAACGGGTACAAAGAATATCGCCCATGACATAATGGCCATTGCAAATACCACGATTTGTAATCGTAATCGCAAGAAATATTTTTTACGGAATTCTGTTCCCAACATCAGCACTAACATCGTCAATACAAAAGGCCAGCTGGTTAACAGGGAACCGCTACGCGTATAGAAAATAACAAATCCACTAAAGAGTGCCCCAAAAGAAAAGACCATTAATGTTTCAAGTTGCGATATACGTTTTGGATTGAGAAATTTATTTCCAAAACTCGTGCCCTGTGAAAAGAGTAGGGAAATAGTCGTCCCAGAAATAAGAATATGTGCAATTAGAATCGCATTATCAAAGACTTGATCAATTTGATTTAAGGTAAAAATATCAAAAATAAAACCGCCAATGAGAGCTATTGGCATGATGAATTGACTGTATTTTTCTTTAAGTTCTAGAACCTTTGTATGCATACTTACACTATATCAAAAAAGTAATATTTTACTTTCCTGTGCTTACTTGTTAGAAATAGTATTTTTATAGTGAGGTGACGTCATATACATTTAAAAGGGTTTTTTGTATAATATATAGTATGTGTATTATTTTTCTTTTTATGAAAAATTTAAAACTCCATATAAATTAATTTCTGTTTTTTTATTCTTTGGAAACCCTGTTACTGTTTTAGCAGATACAAAAAAACCTATCCCTTGTTATGTTTAGGAACGTGGAATAACCCTCATCGTTTGGTACAGTCATTTACGACCTATGATATAGAATATATTGCAAATATAAGCCCTCTCACACCAGCAGGAAATTATACTGCTACCTTGACCTATTATGCATGGAGATTGGAATTAAAAGTGCTCAAGAGCGCTTTTTTTATTATGAATTATTACTTATAATGAATATATACATGTTTCTGCAATTTTTAAAAAAAAGCGCGACTATTACTATGGTTATTCCAATACTATTGTTTTCACCTGCTGGAGTTATTGCCCAGGAGTTTTTTGAGAATGAAGTAAATCAAGGTACAGATGATTCTTCTTTTGAAGAATCGAACCGCAAACAAAATATTTCTGAAACTGAAACTGAAACTGAAACTGAAACTGAAACTGAAACTGAAACTGAAACTGAAACTGAAACTGAAACTGAAACTGAAACTGAAACTGAAACTGAAACTGAAACTGAAACTGAAACA
>CALBVO010000016.1 GCA_937970115.1 Minisyncoccota bacterium
ATTTAACGCGTTAGCTACGCCTCCGAAAGGGTCGATACTTCCGAAAGCTAATCAAGATCGTTTAGGCCCTGGACTACTGGGGTATCTAATCCCATTCGCTACCCAGGGTTTCGTCCCTCAGTGTCAGTAATGCGCCAGTGAACTGCCTTCGCTTTTGGTATTCCCTATGATATCAACGGATTTCACCACTACACCATAAGTTCTGTTCACCTCTCGCACACTCAAGCCATACCGTTTCAAGAGCGGTCCCCGAGTTGAGCTCGGATCTTTCACCCCTGACTAATATGGCCACCTGCGGACCCTTTACGCCCAATAATTCCGGATAACGCTCGAGGTACTCGTATTACCGCTCCTGCTGGCACGAGTTTAGGAACCTCTTATTCTTACGCTAATGTCAATAAAATTCTTCACGTATAAAAGATGTTTACATCCCGAGGGACTTCATCCATCACGCGGCGTCGCTCCGTCACACTTTCGTGCATTGCGGAAGATTCTCGACTGCAGCCTCCCGTAGGAGTTTGGACCGTGTCGCAGTTCCAATGGTGGGGGTCAGCCTCTCAGCTCCCCTAAGCGTCATAGCCTTGGTAGTCCATTACACCACCAACTAGCTGATACTAAGCAGGCCATTCCATGAGCGATAAATCTTTCCCCCGTAGGGATATCATGTATTAGCTATAGTTTCCTATAGTTATTCATGACTCATGGGTATGTTCCTACCTGTTACTACCCCGTTTGCCACTACCCTTATGTAAACACAAGGATCGTTTGACTTGCATGCCTTATCCACGCCGCCAGCGTTCATCCTGAGCTAGGATCAAACTCTACTAAAAAATAAACAGAGATATGTAATCTCGTTATTTCATAGAACGAAACAAAAGGTTTCGTTAGTTTTTTCATATCTCGTGGGTCTTCTGTGGATAACGGAAGACCCTTAAAAATACTGGAATATTTTGGTTGTCTATACATTTATTAGCAATGAATATATAGACGTTGTTTGCCCGTCTTCTCTAATCATAAAGAAGACGATTAAGTTGTCTTTCTGCGGATAACAGAAAGACGATCATAACCCCTACCTTGCATGTGGTAGGCGGTTACCTTTTATTTATTTATCAAAGTACGACAGGAAGTATTATACATAGAACCTAAAACCGTGCAAGCTTTTAAAAAGAAAGGAAATAATTTTTTTTATATTATGTGTATAACTCTCTTCTATGTTTAAAAATACATAAGATATAAAACACAATCATGATATATCGACTGAACTACTTCCTCTTTTTTTAAAAAAATGAAAAATATTTAAAAAAATATTGTTGTAGCAATAATCAAAAAATGAGATACTGGAAATATGTTACATGACAATACAATTACCTTTAGTTGGGAGACAAATGAATTTGAATTTAAAGAGAAGAGAAAAGATTGGTATTGGATCGTTGGAATAATTGCTGTGATATTAATTGTTATTGCAATTATTTTTCAAAATTATCTTTTTGCCTTTTTAATTGGTATTGGTTCATTTCTTATGTTAACTCTTGCATCAAAAAAACCTTTGGTATTACCCGTAGAAGTAAGCAATCATGGTATCCTCATCTATGATGAAATGTATGAATATAATTCATTATTCCAATTCTGGATTACTCAAGATAAAGATGGTAACAATAAACTACTATTATTATCCAATCGTAAAATTTCACCTATTGTAGCCTTGAATATAGACAAGAGTATCGACCCTATGGAATTACGATCATACTTATTAGAATTTATTGACGAACAAGAGATGAAAGAATCGTTTATGGATATCATTATTAATAAAATTGGTTTTTAGAAAAACTTTATATAAGGTTTTTTTATTTTTAGTATTTGTTAGAATATATATTATGAGTATTGAAAAATTTTTAGTAGATAGAAATATTGTACGTAACAAAAAACAAGCAGAGGGTATTATGATTGCTGTGATAATTCTTTGCCTTATTGTTATTGGGATTAATATATTTGGAGGGAGATCACCGAAACAACCAGAATTAAGCCCAGAAGAAATTGAACAATTCGAATCTGAATTTGGTACAATATTCCCTGCTGAAACGACAGAAGCATCTTAACTAAAAACCCTCTATCCAGAGCAATTGCCGTTATTATAAAAAGAATCTACTACGTAGATTCTTTTTATAATAACGGCAATTGCTCATAGGTTCTAGGTCCGCGAAGTACCTCTAAAAATTCTAACAATTCTTTATTTCCAGAATCCTTGTAGAAATCCCCTTCAAGTAAGGTTCCATCAAAGACCTGCGCGGCCAATGCATTAATCTGTGCGCGAACCTCATCAACATCTGATTGGTCAATTTGGAATTCTGCACGTTCGTACTCACCTTTTGAATTTGGCTCGAGGAAATCAAAAATTGCCGTATGGAAATTAAATTTTCCTCCAAAGGCATTTTGTAATAATAATTTATAGAATGCTGCCTGGCGTTTTGTTTTTTCTTTTCGGCCTTTATCCATATCTGAATAGGCTCGTCCTGTTTTGTAATCCCAAACGGTAATTTCTCCCGCATCATTAACAGTAATCTTATCCATAACTCCTGTAAGATTAATAATTTCCCCAGTATCCAATTCAAATGGAATGGCAGAAATACGTTTTTCATTATCCGCTGGTATCTCAAAGGTTTCGTAATATTCATCAAAATAATTTTCAATAATATTCCATCCCATGTCTGCATGCTCTACATAGAGATGATTCTGTTCGATTACCCTATCAAAACATTGCCTGAGAATATCTTTATTTTGGATATCTTGTAATCGCATACATTCATCAAAATATTTCTCGAGTGTTTCGTGCAACATATTACCCTTGTCGAGGAATGGTGATCGTGCCTCAGGTAAATAGACGAGATTACGGAAATAATATTTCAATGGAGATTCCATGTAATTATTTAATGCAGAAACTGATAATTTATTTTTTAAAAACCGTTCTTTGATGTAATCAGTATCTACCAGCGATGTAATATGCTCATTCGACTCTTCAAAAAATAGTGCCGTATCACCAGCATGATCTTTTTCCCAATCTGACATAGAGATAACATCAACACCATCCATTTCATCAATATGTAGTGATCGTGTTTTCTCGCGACCTTCTTCATTGAAAACAAAGGAACTGATTAGGCAATTTTTCCGTGC
>CALBVO010000017.1 GCA_937970115.1 Minisyncoccota bacterium
TAGTCCATACTATGTGGTATTTGAGATCATAGAGTGTATGAGACCCTTTTCGGTAAAGTTGCATGTTCCTAGTATATCATTGTTGCCCTGAAGGGATCGCCTGAAGGCGAGGGTTTTGCTCCCAAAGATTGGAAAATAAAAAACATATCTTTTTAAGGATATGTTTTTGATAACTCAGTTTATTAATATTCTCGCATTGCGATTTGTGCATCGAGCTTCTTGATCAAATCAAGAACTACTGATACCACAATCAAGATTCCTGTTCCTCCAATTGCAACTGCAGTGTTTCCTGTGGTTGAAAGAAGAATAATAGGAAGAACTGCGATCAACCCAAGAAATGCTGCTCCTACAAAAGTTAGTCGTGATGCTACTTTTGCAAAATATTCTTCGGTTGACGCCCCTGGACGAATCCCTGGTACAAATGCTCCAGATTTATGTAAGTTTTCACTCATGGCCTCTGGATCAAACGTAATTGCTGTATAGAAATAAGTGAACCCAAACACAAGTACAAAGTATAATACTGGATACCATACATTATGTGTCAGTACAAAATTTACACCTCGTGCTGCTTCAGCTAGCCAAGTAATATTTGATTCTAACAACCATCCTGCCAACATTTGTGGAAACAGTAAGATTGATAGTGCAAAAATAATTGGCATCACTCCTGCCTGATTAACTTTCATTGGTACATACGTATCAGATCCGCCATACGTAGACATACCACGTACCTGTTTTGCATAAGTGATAGCTACACGCCGTTCTGCTTCGTTTACCAAAACAACTGCAATGATAACGACTAATACCATAATCCCATAAAGAACATAATTAAATAATTCTGATGGAATATATGATTGTACTAATTGAGATAGCACTGACGGAACGGATGCTACAATTCCTGCAAAAATAAGAAGTGAGACTCCATTACCTACACCAAATTCGGTAATTAATTCCCCAATCCATGTTACCAATAATGCACCAGCGGTGACCACTAATACATTGCTTATCATTCCCATAAGCCCAAGTTCAGGTAAGGCACCTTGCCGCGCAAGAAGTGTTAGGATTCCAAAACCTTGAACTAAGGCGATTGGAACTGTTAGTAATCGAGAAATATTATTAAATTTCTTTCGTCCGATTGAGCCTTCTTCGTGAAACAAGGTTTTTAACTTAGGTGATACGGTCGTCATTAACTGCATAATAATTGATGCCGTAATGTACGGACCAACTCCTAATACAACAATAGATAATTGTGATAATCCTCCACCAGAGAATAAGTTAAGGAAACTGAAAAATTCATTATTAGCTAAAAATTGAGCTAATACACCTGGATTCACTCCAGGTACTGGAACTGATGCCAAAAAACGAAATGCAATCAACATTACCAAGGTAAAAAGAAGACTATTTCGAAGGTATCGATCGGTAAAAAGAATATTAAATTTTCGTGTGAGAGAACTCATACGACTATTATGCTACAGATCCGCCAGCCTTGCTAATTTTATTAGCAGCTGAAGCAGAAACAAGACATCCTTCGACCGTTACTTTCTTTGTAAGTTCTCCATTTCCAAGAATTTTTACCGTAGCTTTTCGTGCTGCAACACCTCTAATCAACCCTTTTTCTTTTAGTGTTGTTGAGTTTACGGTATCTCCAGCAGCAAAGTTTGCTTCAATAACTGCAACGTTAACTGCAACATTATCCGCTTGAATTGATTTGTTTGAGTTTACCCCTCGCCCTCGCAATTTTGGAAGTTTCTTTATTTGATCTCGAATTTCTGCACGGATTCCATGTGAACCGTGTTGTTTTTGACCTTTGTGTCCACGACCAGAGGTTTTCCCTCGAAGACCTCCTCGCCCAACTTTTCGTGATTTTTTATTAGGGTTTTTTCGTTTTAATTCGTGAATTTGCATAATACTTTATCGGTTAGCATTAAAAGGTCGTCGTTGCCCTCCTCCACCACGACGATCTCGTCCGTTAAATCGACCTTTCCGCTCTTCCTTTGGTGCATCTTTGATTGGGTCCATTGGAATAGAGAATGTGCTCAGCGCCTTAATAGCAGCTTTTGCGTTGTTTAGTTTATTTTTTGATCGTGAATGAATTCGTGCTGTTACATCTGTAACACCAGCTAATTCAAGAACCGTTCGCATTGTTGAACCAGCAACAAGTCCACGCTCTTTGTTTGGCATCATTTCTACTCGTGCTGCTGTTACCTTTGCATCGGTCACATGAGGAATTGAATTTGTTTTTGTTCGCTTAATCTTAATAAGATTTTTACGAGCTTGATTAAAGGCTTTTTGAATAGCAAGAGACGTATCTGTCGCTTTTCCTGAACCAAGTCCAATTCGCCCCTTCTTGTCTCCAATAACCATATCCACACGGAATGATAATCGTCGTCCTCCTTTTACCACACGAGTAACTCGTGAAATATTGATAATTTTTTGATCAAATTCTGGTTTTGGACGATCCCGAAACCGAGAACCTTTCCGAAATGGTTTTTTACCACCAAAACTTCGGCGAGCTCCACCCTTACCTTGATATCCTGTTCGTCCTACTGGACGAGCTGATGTCGTAGTTTTAGTATCCGCTCCTGTTGTTGCCTTTACATCTCCTCCTTCTGATTTTACTTCTGTGATTGAATTAGCAACGGGTTGTTCTGTTTTATTTTCTTCTGACATAAATAAATATTAGATGTGATTAAAAGTTAAGCCCAGCAGTTCGAGCTGCTTCAGCAAGCGCCTTAACGCGCCCAGCAAAAAGGTATCCACTTCGGTCAAATACGACGTCAGTAATTTTTTTTGCTTGTGCGGCTTTTGCAATAGCAGTTCCTACTACCATTGCGCGTTCAACTTTTGTTCCTGATGTTTCTTTTACATCATCAGCCTGAGCCAATGTTGTGTTTGTTGTATCATCAATAAGTTGAGCGTAAATTGATTTGTTTGATCGAAAGACAGTTAATCGTGGTCGTGCCGCAGTTCCTGAGACCTTTGCTCGAACCTTAGCATGCCGTCGCTTTCGCTTCATTGTTTTATATTGTGTATCCATAATACGTATATAGTTTAAATAGCTTAATGCTTGGTATCAACCTGCGATTATGCAGATTTTTTACCTTGCTTACGACGAATAATTTCTCCTTCGTATCGAATTCCCTTCCCTTTGTATGGTTCAGGTTTTTTCTTAGCACGTATTTGTGCTGCGAATTGCATTGTTCGTTCTTTATCAATTCCTGAAATGGTAATAAGGTTCTTTTCTGCTACTGCAGTTAAACCTTCTGGAATTTCCATAATTACTGGATGTGAATATCCAAGGGCCATGTGTAATTCCTTACCTTTTACTTCTGAACGAAAACCAACTCCCTCAACGATAAGTTTCTTTTCAAAACCAGCAGTCACACCATGAATCATATTCATAATATGTGAAGCGTAGGTTCCGATAAGTGCTCGCGAGAAAACGGTATCTTCTACTTTTGAGAATCCAAAAGTGCCATCCTTGATTTCAAATGCGATAACATCGTTATTGAAACTTCGTGACAATTCTCCTTTTGGACCTTTGATAGTAACCACATTACCATCTTGTTTAATTTCTACTCCAGTTGGAATAGCGATTGGTTGTTTTGAAAGTCGTGACATAATTTTTTATTCGAAGACATCTTGTAAGATTTTAAACCGGAACAACTAAAATTCAACTGCAAAGGTTTCAATGTTCATCACAGGAGCGCTGCTCCTGATGTCTTACACTTAAACTCTTTCGCTCAAATTTTAATTGTTTCGCTTATAAAATATTTCTACGATGACTTTGATATATGTTTAGTAATAATAATTGACATTTCTAATGTCATCCTCAATGTAACTGAGAGTAGAGAAATTTAGTGCTTACCAAATTTCAAATAGAATTTCTCCTCCCACCATTTCGGTGCGGGCCGCTTTACCGGTCATAATCCCTTTTGGTGTTGAAAGAAAAACTGCCCCATGACCATTTCGTACTGATGTAATGTGTTTAGCATTAGTATACAAACGCCGTGAAGGCTTTGAGATTCGTTTAACCTGCGTAATACGTGGTTTTTCTTCTTTATACAAGAGGTCAATCTCTAGGACATCTCCTGATTTCATTTTCTTTTCAGAATACGACTTAATGTATCCTTCTTGAAACAGTGCTCGCGCAATATTCATTTTGTATCCAGAAAAAGGAATATGTACTGATGTTTTACCAGCATTTCCTCCGTTCTTGATCGTAACGAGCATATCTCCGATTTTATCCATAATAGTGAATGTGTACGGTAAACCGTACGTGTTAAAGTGTATTGCTAATAATCATCTAAAGATTTTTTCAACAATATTCAGAAATAATATCTATAAAATAGTTATTATAATTCCTCGCTTGTTGTCATAAATCTTAAAATTTTACCAAGATGATTTTCGTACCCCTGGAATCTTTCCTTCGTTTGCAAGCTCACGGAAGCAGATTCGGCATAGACCGAAATCTCGCATATATCCATGTTTTCGCCCACATTTGAAGCATCGATTTACCACTCGAGTAGGAAATTTTGGCTTTTTTTCTGATCGTGCAATGACTGATTTTCGTGCCATATTTTAAATAAATGCATTAAGAAGCAAGACATACATCCTGCCTTCTTTTCTTATAAATTTTGAATAGTATCGCTACTATTCACCACAGTGATATCGCACACAAATTTACATTCATCACTTTCAAAAGAGATAGATATAGATAGGTACGGATCGTCCGTAGATAAGTAATATACTACTTATTATTGTTATTTAGTAAAGCAAAATCGTTTGTAATTCTGGACTTGATCCGGGATATTGAAAATAATTATCTTAATTACATATTCATCACTTTTTCAGACGAAAAAGTAACACAAAGAGTCTTCAAGCTCACAGATATTTTCTTAAAAATTTAGTTCGTATTCTGTAATTATAAAACTCGCGTTGCTCAGGCAGTTATAATTACGACGAATACTCTCGTCATTTTTATAGAAAATATATGTAGGCTTGGAACTAAGAATAATGTAACTAGCAACTTTCCAAACCTATGAAAATAATCGTTAAGAAATAAGTAGAATATTTTTGAAAAATGCGAAAGCTGTTTGAGCGAAGCGAGTTCTTGAGCATCGAAAATATTTTATTTATTTTAGATTATTTTTATGGTTTGAGGTTTTTGGTTCTTTTTACCTAAAAAGAATATAAGTAATATTCATTAAAATTAAAACCCCTGTTTCACAACAGTGGTTTTGGTATTAATTTTTACTAATTAAATGACTTAATCTTTCTGATTCTTTTGATTTATATTTCTGAGCACTTTGAATTTTGTTATAAAAGAAATTTTGAGCGACTTGCATTGCATCAATATTATTAATTGATTCATGGTGTATCTCTTTTTTTTGATCGTCTGAGTGTGACTTATCAACAACAATAACTTCAAAAACATAATTTTTATCAAAATTAGGATATAGCCTAGAAGTGATCACTTTTTGATTTACTCTTTTCTTAGGATAATAACCCATCCAATGAGAAACACTAATTGTATCTCTATTTTTAACAAGAAACATGTATTGTTTTTTATTACCCACAGGATCAAATTCATATGAATTAAAAGTATCACTACTTTCACCCACGGAATTAAAGAAAACTTTTAATTCACCAGACAATACATTATATAAACTATCCAATGGTTTTGCCTTGGTTTCTTCATTCACTTGTGCTGATGTAGCAACTTGAGCCTTAACTTCTTTTGTGTCAATTTTTTCTGTACAAGATGTAATAACGACAAAAGACATTATTAAAAATAAGTTAAATAAAAATTTCATTATAATATTAAGTTTTAAATACTGATCATGAGTTCACAGCGAAATTATAACGAAATTACTATCACAATAATTTCGCTGTGAACTATGTCATTTCAATATATAATTGATCATAAATAATAAACTTTGTCAATACTTGTAACTTTAAACTAACCACTTTATACTTTTTTCATGCACGTATATCTCTATCAATATATTATCGCAACACCAATTTTAATACTTCATGGTGTACTGACTGTTTTAATTATCTTCATGTTACTAAAACATGATATAAAAATTACTCAGCATTTCAAAAAATACGGAATGACTTATGGTCTCATTATTGGGATTGCATCTATCGTAGGAAGTCTTGGGTTCTCTCTTGGCTATGCTTATGCGCCATGTGAACTCTGTTGGTACCAACGAATATTTCATTATCCGCAGGCTTTTCTGTTTGCAATAGCACTCTATTACAAAGACGCACGAGTCTGGACCTATAGTATATGGTTATCAGTAATTGGATTTATTATTGCGGGATATCAGGTTTTGATTCAATTTAATCCAGCGCTAGCAAAATCATCTGTTTGCAGTATCGTCCCAGCAGCTGAGAGTTGTAGTGATATACTCACCCAATCATATGGATACATCAGTATTCCGGTTATGTCATTAACATTCTTTACATGTTTAATCATGTTATATATTTACCAAATTAAAAATCCTCATTAGGATTTTTAAAATTCAGGACCAATAAAATTACCATATAAATCTACACCTACAACAACAGCATCACGGTACCCATAAGAAGTACCATTACAGAACTCAACACCCCTAGAGGTATCGCTTTTTGTTTCTAAATTGAATACCAACATATATGCTAGACCAGAACAAAATGAAGATGAAGGATGTCCGAAATAACCATACACATATTCACCTGGGATTGCTGCTGCATAGTCAGCAGGTTGCTCGGAAGTATTTAAAGGATCTACAGGTAGACGAGTGCCTAACAATGATTCTAAGTTATCCCAACTTGAATTGTGGCTACTTTGCCAACTTGTAATTGGATAAGTTCCATTATTAATATAATAAACTTCAAGAGCACTTTGAATCGTCCTTATATCAGCTAATCGTTTAGCGTCACGCGATGTAGCTCTAGTTTGAGTTAGAGAAGATAATACAACAGTTGCAAGTACTCCAATAATAGAAATAACAACAAGTAATTCAATTAAAGTAAATCCTTTATTTTTCATAAATACATAATACCACGTGAAGAACAAAAAAATATTTCATTTGTTGTTTTTTAATACTAATTTCATCTTCATGATTTTCTCTACCTTTGATTGAAGCAATTTTTTAAACTTCTCATCCTGTTGAATTTTCGTATAAACATCATTAAACGCCGTATCAATATCACGAGGAAGTAAAACAATATCTGCCCCAGCCTCAAGTGCGCGAATCGGAATATTATCAAATTGATCTAAAGCTCCCATATTCAAGGCATCAGTAACAACCAAACCTTTGAATCCAAGTTCCTCTTGTAATAAATCAGTCATAATATTTTTAGACAAACTCGCAGGTAGACCATTTGTTGACCAGTCTGGATTATTTTCAATGGCGAGATGACCTACCATAACCATCGGAATATCATCATTGATGGCTAATCTAAATTGCTCTAATTCAACCAATTCACCATTGATAGTTTGAAGGTTCTTGTGGGTGTCACCTGATACATTACCATGACCAGGAAAATGTTTGGCTGTAGGTACGATACCTAATTCGAGAGATCGCGAAGAAAATGCTCCGGCCAATGTATGAATGTAGTTAGGTTCATTTCCATACGATCGATTTCCAATGACTGACTGATTCTGATTACCATCATAGACCGGTGCAAAATTTATATTTACTCCAATAGTGTGTAGATAGCGAGAAATAGTCTCTGCAATTTCATTCGATTCATCTATCGTATTTAGTGAATTGGTATTAGGAATACCTCCTAATTGTGGTAAGCGATATTGAACCAGCGATGGCTCAGCATCAATAGATATTAAAAGAGGTAATTCAGATTCCAGAGACTGGACCAGATCTGCATCATTGGTTGTGTAATCCTTGCGAAGAATCATAAACCCGCCCACATGATAATCATTAATCCATCGCACTAGATCATCGTAGGTATGGAAACTTTCGTAGGCTGGCATTAATACCATTCCTGCCAATTCCCTATCAGATAATGCCAGCACTCGTCTTTGCGCAACCGTTTTGAGGTTTTGATTTGTCGAGAGAAAATCGTCCAATTCACCAGAGAGTAAATTTGGCATAGTGGCTAGTATATTTTCTGATGTATTCTCTTCTGCAAGAATATTTTGATATGAGAAAATTCCATAGGCACCAATCCCCATCAATATTATTATGTATAGTACAAATCTCATATTATCTTTGTGCGTTATATAGATACCATACTGCAACCATGGTTGATGCTCCTGGCCATATTTTTCCCTGATTGATCATATCGAAAATTTGATCAAGTCTAAACCAATCATAATCGAGGACTTCCCCGCTGTCTGGGCTTTCAATCTTTTCGGGTAATTCTGAAATATTTTTACACACAAAATAATGGGTATTATAATTAACCGTTGCGTTTTCGCTCGAGCCATCAAAAAATTCCTCCCAATATTCTGCCTGCATGCCGACTTCTTCGGCAAGTTCCTCCTGTGCATGATCGAGTGGTTTCTTATTTTCCTTGTCGCACCAACCGCTGATTAATTTCCAACGTGAAGATTTCTCGTGAGTCCGATATTCGTTCATTAATAGTATTTTATTATCACGGATTGGTAATACATGAACATTAGGTAGTAATGAGGTGCGTTCATAAGTATGCCCATGTATTTCTTCTTCGGTGATCTTAATATATTTTCCTTGGTACATAGTTTTTTTCATGTATACATTATATCAAATATAAATTATTGTTTTTATATTTAAAAATGTTTTAATATAAATAAACATAAAACTTAAATACATGAGAAGTTTAATTTATTTATTTCTTTTTAAGAAAAAACATGAAATTCTAGATAATCAAAATCTTTTTAAATTTCAAAGTGATCTAGCAGCTTTTTTTGTCAAAACACAAGACACACGTTTCTTTGGAAAAAATACTGAAGCAATAAGGCCTTTTATTTGTGGGCAAATGCAGATTAAAAATAAAACTACAAGCAAAGCAATCAAAAATCACCTTAAGGATTATGAAAAAGTAGTAATTGCAAAAGCTAAAGAAATTAAACCAGACATTTCCAATGATCAAATTGATGAATTAGTTCAGGATTTGAGAAAAAACTTTACAAGAGAAAACCCTGAATACACAACCACTGGCACTGAAAATATTTTTAGCAATATCTCTGTGAAAACATTGCAAGAATTAATTATTGTTGCAAAAGCAAATGGTGGATCATTATCCTATAATGAATTTATGTCTTCTTACAAGAATCTAAAAAATGAATGCGAGCACTCTTAATGAGTGCTTTTTATTATTTATATGATTAATATCAATCATAGCAAACAAAAAACCAAAGCTTATGCTTCAGTTTTTTCTTCGGTAGCTTCTTCTACAACCCCTGCATCCTCGGCAGTAACAACTGTTCCTGCTTCTTCTGCGGCTTCGGCTGCTTCAGCCTTTGCTAATTCAGCTTTTTGCTGAGCCTTTCGGGCTTTAGCCTTTCGGTCTTCTTCTGCTTGTGCTTTTTGAGCTTCGGCGTCAAGTTTCTTAAAAGGAACTCCTAAGAATCGTAAATATGCTTCGGCAGATTCTTTATCTTTTGCTGTTGTAACAACGGTTACAGACAAACCAAATATATTATGTAGCTCTTCGTCTCCTGTTTCTGGGAAAATAGTGTGCTCTTTGATTCCGATGGTTAGGTTACCCATTTCATCAATTGATTTTGTTTCTAAACCTCGGAAATCCTTGGTTCGTGGTAAGGCAATGTTTACCAATTTATCAAAAAATGAATGCATTTGCTCTCCTCGAAGAGTAACTGCCTGACCAACAACATCACCTTCGCGTGATTTAAATCCCGCAATAGATTGTTTTGCTTTTCGGCCTGATGGTTTTTGACCGGTAATGATTGCTAATTGCTCTGCAATAAAATCATTCTTGTGTCGGTCTTTCTTTTGCATTGTACCTGTTCCCACATTTACCACGATCTTGTTGATCTTTGGTGTCTGCATAACATTAGTAAGACCAAGTTCTGCGCCAAGTGTTTCAAATACTTTTGCTTGTTTTTCTTTAAGTGATTTCATACGATTATTTCAGTTCAGTTCCAGAAGCTTTGGCTACTCGAACTTTTTTACCGTCTTTTTGCGTATATCCTACTCGTGTTCCCTTAGAAGCTTTTTCATCATAGAACATAACATTTGATACGTGAATTGGAGTTTCGGTGTCTACCATAACTTTTTTTCCTGATGCATCTCGTGTTACTTTCTTTTTGATGTTTACTCCTTCAACAACAACCATATCAGTTTCGCTGAGTGTTTTAAGAACTTTTCCTTGCTTATTCTTATCCTGTCGCGAACCTGATTTTACAATCACATTGTCTCCTACTTTGATTTTCATAAGCTTAGATTACCTCTGGTGCTAATGAGATGATTTTTTGATATCCTCTCTCTGCTAATTCACGTGGGATCGGCCCAAAGATACGTGCCCCCCGTGGTTCTTTTTTAGCATCAACAATAACAACAGCATTATCATCAAATCGAATGTATGAACCATCCTTTCGACGAAATTCTTTTTGTTGACGTACAACTACTCCACGTACTACGTCTTTTTTCTTAACGAGTTTACGTGGTTCAGATTTTTTAATTGACAAAACTACAAGATCTCCAAGTCGTGCGTATCGTCGTTTTGACCCTCCAAGGATCTTGAATACACGCCCTTCTTTGGCTCCGGTGTTGTCAGTAATTTTTACATTTGTTCCTACTTGGATCATATTTATGTTCGAGAATTATGGACTACCAACCTTGATATACAAGGTGGTCTCTCATAAGAGCTCGTATTACTTATTGATAAAACGTTTCAGACATTATTCAGAAACGACAACAAAACTTTTCTTTTTTGAGATTGGTTTTGTTTCTACGATTTCAACAGTATCCCCAATTTTAAATTGGTTGTTTTCATCGTGTGCATGGTATTTCTTTGAAATTGTGTAGAATTTCTTGTATTTTGAATGCTTTACAAAACGTCCAACTTCTACCACGACAGTCTTATCCATCGCATCAGATACAACCGTACCTTGCAATGTTTTTTTATTTATTTCAGTGCTCATATATGGTTTCTGATGAATTAATAAATATCGTTAGTGCTAACAATTTTTGTAGTAATTGGTAATTTAGTTCCAGCTTTTCGAAGAGCTTCTTTTGCAACAGATTCTGTTACATTTCCAACTTCGAACAAGATTCGTCCAGGCTCTGTTTCAAAACAGAATCCTTGTGGATCTCCTTTACCCTTACCCATACCTACCTCAGCAGCTTTTCGTGTGATTGGTCGGTCTGGAAAAATACGAATATAGTATTTACCAAATTTTCCAACTTCACGAGTTAAGACCTTACGTGCTGATTCGATTTGATTTGAAGTGATTCGTGCACCACTTGTTGCTTTTAAACCATGTGATCCATTTACAATACGTGTCCCACGAGTTGCGTTTCCACGTTTATCTGGATGTTTTCTGGCAGTTTGCCATTTTCGGTGTTTTACTTTTTTTGGAAATAACATAATAGTTTATCGGTTATTTTGCTTGTTCTCCAAAGAGTCTCCTTTATAAATCCAAACCTTGATTCCGATAACTCCGTACGGTAGGTTTGCTCGGTATGCTGCAAAATCAACGTCTCCTCGAATGAATTGCAATGGAATTCCTCCTCGTTTTACTTCTTCGCGACGAGCCATTTCATTTCCACCAAGTCGCCCTCCTAAAACAATTTTTGCCCCTTTTACTTCTCGTGACCCCATCACCTTATCGAGCATTTGTTTCATTACTCGTCGGAATGGAAGCCGTCGTTCGAGACCTTCTGCAATTTGTTGGGCAACAATCATTGCATCAGCATCTGGATTTTTGATTTCTACAACATCAATTGAAAAGTCAGGTGCAACAGCGATATTTTTTCGCTTCATTTCTTTAATTACAGCCTTTGTTAGATCTGCAATACCGTCTCCTGATTTACCAATGATAAATCCTGGTCGTGATGTTGAGATAACAATCTTTGTTGATTTTTGATCACGCTTGAATTCAATTCCTCCAACATATTTTCCTCGAAGTTTCTTTTCTAGGAATTCTCGGATTAGAATATCATTCTTTAGGTAATCTCTGTATTTTTGACCTTTTGCGAACCATTGTGATTTCCATCCTCGCAGGTTAACTAATCGGTGTGCATATGGGTGTACTCTTTGTGACATATTATTTTTCTACAGCGAGTGACAAATGAATGTTACTTGTTCGCTTGTTAATTCGTTTTGCAACTCCTCGCGCTCGCGGGCGATATCGCTTTAGAGTTACTCCTTTGTCGACCGTGATTTCTTTTACGATAAGATCGTCAACTGAAACCTTAAAGTTGTTTTCTGCGTTTGCTGCAGCTGATGTAATAAGTTTTGTTACGACATCTGCACCTCGTTTTGGTAAGAAGTTAAGTTCAGCCAAGGCTTGGTTAACTTTTTTACCTCGTACAAGGTCTGCGACTAATCGAACCTTTCGTGGTGATTGTCGGTAATTTTTTAGACTTGCTTTCATAATACTATATTAGATTATGCTCGAGCTGCCTTCGCTGCTGCGATTTCGGCTTCTCGTTTTTTCTGATCAAGTTCTTTTTGCATTTTTCCTCCGTGTCGGTGGAATGTACGTGTTGGAGAGAATTCTCCTAATCGATGTCCGATCATATCTTCTGATACCAGAACATCAATATGTTTTCGTCCGTTATGGACTCCAAAGGTAAACCCAACCATTTCTGGTGAGATCACACATGCTCGAGACCAGGTCTTGATTGATGGTGTGCTCATTGGATCTTTCCCTTCGATTTTTTTAAGAACACGTGGGTCTACGTACGGTCCTTTTTTAAGTGATCGTGTCATATTTTTGTAACCGAACTCTATTTAGTCAAGAATACTTCATAAACAGAATTCGAAAATAAGGGTACCGATAATATCTTTCAATTATCAGTAATTAGATTCTTTTAAGGGTACAAGTACCAATATTAGATGGTACAAGTAATTAAGTTATTAATACGAAACATCATTTAGATTTATATTTTCATATAAAAAACCTTGCAAAAACAAGGAGCTTCATACGCTGTATACTACTTTTTTATTCAAAACGGTCAAGCCAGGAAAGTATTATATATATGTGTAAGAAAATCCTATATCAGAAAGAACAAATATTCTTCCTAAAATAGGATAGTTTCGAACTCATCCCCAAGAAAGTGGTGATCCAATTGTTTGACTATAAAATGCTGTAGAGATTAATTACATAAATCATACTTACTATAATTTCAAACTCGCACCGTGATTTACTTCATGCTTTTTGAATTAAATAACGGTATCTGAGAATTGCTAAAATTGTGTATTTATGATTAAATTAATATAAAAGTAAAATCTAATTTTAAAAATATGGCTGACAAGACTTACGCATTTACAGTTTATGCATTAACTGATTCAAACCTTAACAATAAAATACATTATTCCCTGATTCCGATAAAAAATTACCACGATCATTTAAAATATTTCCATAGATGATTGTGATAGTTGGTTTCATAAATACCCTTCGATTAGTGAATTAGTAGAAGCAATACTACAAGAAGACGAATATAACCCGGAAGTAGATATAATTTTTCTTTTTGATTACACAGAAAATTTACAATACTCTGCTACTCCAAAAAGTAAGCACTATAGCTTAAAAAGACCTTTAACAAAAGTAGAAAAAGATTCATTCATCGCTAAGTTATCTACACTTATTAGTTGATAAACACAACGTACAATACCCTTAGATTAAGATAGATCTAAGGGTATTTTTTATTTACTGGAAAAACTCTAAAATAGGATGAAATACAGGGCGGTGAGAAGTGTTTCTCTAATCCGTAGTTATCCTACG
>CALBVO010000018.1 GCA_937970115.1 Minisyncoccota bacterium
AATGAAATGGAACTTACGGCTATTGTTTCAGCATTAAGCTATGCATTAAATAGCACCAGTCAAGTTTATATTTTTACGGATTCACAATACGCTATTAATGGTATTACCAAATGGATGTATAGCTGGGCAAAAAATGGATGGCGCACGGCGACTAAAGAGGAAATTAAAAACAAATCCGTCTGGCAAACCTTGTATTCCCTCGTTGAAGAAAAAGGGAAAGACACCATTATCTTCCAGCATGTGCGTGGGCATGTCGGTATTCCTGGAAATGAACGTGTCGATGATATTGCACGTGAACTTGCAGAAGGAATTGATGTGCCACTCTATCGCGGAACATTATCTGGATATTCAATCAAAGATATATTGGATATTGATTTTGCAGAAACAGCGACCGAAGCTGCAAAAGAATCAAAGAAAAAAGGTGGAAAAGCCTATTCATACCTCTCGCTTATTGATGGAGAGCTTGAGCGTCATCAAACATGGGATCAATGTAAAATGCGTGTCCATGGCAAAAATGCTCAATTCAAAAAAGCACTTTCAGAAAAGCACGAACAAGAAATTCTCGCAGAATGGGGAATCTCTGGATAAGGGTTCTCTGACCTAGATCGATAAGGAAATTAACAAAGAATCTACTTTTTAGATTCTTTGTTTTGACCTAGAAGGCCCGTATATTTAGACTCTTTGCTACAACAACATTCAGAAATAATAAAAAAGATACGGCTTTGCTTTCTCTTTTTCTATTATACTCCTCGTTTATTATAATAATTTTTTTTACACCTAAATTAAAACTATCATTCTATAGAATGATAGTTTTAATTTAGGATATTTTATATATTGAGTTTTTGTTCAAATAGTTCAAAGGATTGGACTGCGCGTTTACCATATTCAGTAAGAAAGTGGTGAACAAAACGTCCTTCATACTTTTTAAATACCAATCCTGCTTTGTATAATTTTTGCATATGCATAGCAATATTTTTAAAATCACCACCTACATGATTATTAACCTGTTCTAAATTTATGTTTGGATATTTTTTTAAGGCAAGCAACATATTTAAACGATATTCGTTTCCCATCATTTTAAAAGCTTCAATAATTTCGATTTTTTCTAAACGTCTTATATGTAATTTTTTATCTTTTTTTAACTTCATAACTATTCTCATTCTACCATATTTAAAACTATCATTCTATAGAATAATAGTTTTAAATATTGAATTAAAAAACAATTCTTATGAATTGTTTTTAATTAATGCTTCGATTGCAGGCAGCGTTCCTTCAACCAAGAAATCCAACATGGCTCCACCCCCTGTTGAAATAAAATCAAAGCTATCAACGAGTTCCTCTTCCAAAATAACGGTTGCGGTGTCTCCTCCACCTGTTACCGAAAAGGCTTGGGATTTCGCAACAGAATCGGCAACAGCCACTGATCCAGAAATATATCCATCTTCGTATTTACCCATAGGACCATTCCATAAAACGGTTGTGGCGTGATCAATGATTGTTTCAAATAATTTCTCTGTTTGTGGACCAATATCCAAAATCATGTCTTCATCACGAATGTGATCAATAGATACTACATCACCATGCTGATCTATTGCATCAACTGGAAGGACTATTTTTTCGTTTTCGATCATATCTGAAACATCAACGTTATCTGCAAATGATGCGCCTATATCAAGACCACGAGCTCGCAGGAATACATTCGCTAATGCTCCACCAACTAATGCATATTGGATATGAGGTAGAAGTTGTTTTAAAAGATCTAACTTGGTCCCAAATTTAGCACCACCTAACACAAGCACAGTATGATCTCCTTCCCCTGTTGTAATAGCCTGTGCTAGGTTATGGATCTCATCACAAAATTGTAGACCAAAATATGACGGTAATTTCGAAGTAATATCATCAACACTAGCATGAGAACGGTGAGATACGGAAAAAGCATCGTTTACATACATATCACAGATATCAATAATAGGGTTTAAAAATGAACTATCATTATTTTTTTCACCTTGCTGGGAACGCACATTTTCCAAGAGGATGGCCGATCCATGTTGCATGTTTTCAATAGTATTCCTTATAAGGTCATGGTCATATTTAGGTATAAAACCAATTTGAATATGTTGACGCATGAATTCATATACTGGCTTCAATGATTCCTCTGGATCACGACCAATATGACTCATCAATATGACGCATGCACCTTTTTCCATAAGATATTCTATCGTTTGATAGGATTTAATAATACGCCAATCTTCCCCTGGATCTACAACACCATTCTCACCTAAAGAAGTGTTCACATCAATTCGAACAATAACACGTTTCCCTGTAAGATCATCAGCTTTTACAATAGATCTATGTACAATTTTTTCTCTAATGTTCATATTCCTTATTATACATAAAATAAAAAATACCTTTAGGTATTTTTTATTTTCGAACAGATACTAGAATTACTAAATAGAGAAAGAATTTTTGTATAAAAAAACACCTTTTGGTGAATTACTCAGAAATACTAAAAAGCTCTTTCTGTACATGATCTTCTACCAAGCGGAACATAGTCATAAGAATACGTGGATCATGAGACACACGACCAACCAAAAATCCATCGACGTTGGCATTTTTTAAAAAGTCCTCAATATTTTTATCATCTAATGAACCTCCGTATAAAAATCGAATTTTTTCAACAGCTTTGGCAGTTTTGAATATTTTTTGTGATTCTTTTTTGATAACTTCAAGGGCCTCCATATATTCCGTTGATGTTGCTGGGTTTTTCTTGTCAGAACTGATAGCCCAAATTGGCTCATAGGCTAGGATAATATTTTCTGGATTTTTCTTGGGTACTCGATTAAATACGTCTTTCACCTGTTGTTGTAAAACTTTTTTCCAATTTTTATCACGTGATTCTTCTCCAATACAAATAATTGGCGTCATTTCATGTTCAAGAACGGCGATAACTTTTCGTGAGATATCCAATTTTGTTTCAAGGTGTCGT
The DNA here is from genome assembly GCA_937970115.1 of Minisyncoccota bacterium. Lineage (GTDB taxonomy): Bacteria > Patescibacteriota > Minisyncoccia > Phycocordibacterales > UBA1006 > UBA1006. Next base: position 2,987 of record CALBVO010000018.1, read on the forward strand.
CTTTCGGAATGACCTAGAATAACATATTCTGCACCAGCATTTTTCATCATTAATACAGATGTTTCTCCGGTTCGTGAACCTGATTCTTCTGGGTAAGCATCTTGACCTCCAACCCGGTAATTTTTATGATTAGCATGTTGCGCTACTTGGTTTACATACATATGTGGCGGACAACAAATCATTTGAGTGTATTCCAATTTTGAAACAACATTACGAATTGAAAGAAAAAGACCTTCAGCATCCTTTTGAGAAGTAACATTCATTTTCCAATTCGCTACAATCATTTTTTTAGGTTTGTTTAACATGTTTTGTAGTATACCATAAAGATATAATTTCTAAAAAATATATCAAAAAAGCCCTACATACATAGGGCTTTTAAAAGAAATTATATTTCTTTTAATTTTTAATTTTTAATAATTTTCTTGGTAAACACTCCATTATCCTTGGATTGAATCTGTATGATATACAAGCCAGAGGCATATAAGGAAAAATCAATTTTTTCAACAAATGAATTTGAAGAAAAAACTATCTGACCCATTGTATCAACAATCTGTATGCTTTTAATATCAATAGCATTGTTATTTTTTAGATACATATTGCCTTCTACTGGATTTGGATAGGTCGAAATTGATTCATTTAATACATCGTCAGCAATAGATAATGTGGTTTGATTAAAAACATGAAGACTTGCTTTTAAATTACTAACAGGAATAGGATTTGTATTTCCCATATCAAACAATCCGGTATACACCTTGTTTCCTTTTTGAAAGGTAACTAAGGACGAGGACGACTCCCAATACCCAGGCAGGGCAACAGAGCTAGTAAAATCCCCCGTACCATCATTTATATAAATGTTTGCCTGACCATACACACCAGGAAACCCATCAATAGTCGTGGATTCCGCTCCTGATAGATAATAATCTAGATCTCCATCATTATCAAAATCATAGAGCATCGAAGATGAATTATTACGCCCAGAAATTGGGATTGTTTGATTCTTTATCTTAAAAGTTCCGTCTCCATTCCCAATACATACTTCGTGAATACGCTCAAGATTTATAGAAAATCCAGAAATAATTAAGTCAACAATGCCGTCTCCGTTAATATCTCCATAAGCAATTGACGAGGCGTGTACCGGGGTTATATTATCAAGATACGAAAATGTTCCATCTCCATTATTTATAATAGTAAATCCATGGTTAGACATTCCTGTTGTACCAACAGAACATATGTCATCATCACCATCACCATCAATATCGGCAACAACAACATCGCAATCCTCCAAGGCATTGTCAGTATTTACAAAATCAAATACCTTTGTAAATACTCCATTATCGTTACGATAGATGATCAGTCTCTCATCACCATTTTCATCTTCACCGGACATAAATAAATCTTTGAATCCTCCTGATTCTCCGTCCGTAAAGAATTCTCCAAAGACGGCTTTTAAGCTACGCAGGCCAATCAAGTCCTGTTTTCCATAGCCACCGTCTTCTCTGGCGGTATAAATAATAGAATGTAAGTTTCCGGAAAAACTATCATATTTTTCATTTCCTGCAAGAAGAAAATCATATCCATATTGATTATCAACCTGCACAGGTATAAATACACCAAGACATAGATTTTTAAATGGATGTTCTATTTCAATAGCCTTACCAGTTGTTTTATCCAACTGATAAAGTCTTGTTCCAACAACAATATCTTCTAATAGAAAAGAATAATTTTCTATTCCCATCGTACCTGCGAGGTCGTGAATATCATCACCATCGATATCTAGAAAGAAACTATCACCCTCCACAATCGGTTTAATTCCAAAATCTGTATATTCAGTAAAGGTCGGTAATTGTGCCTGTGCCTTTATTCCAAAAAAACACACACATAATACAAGTAATACATTTTTCATAATCTTTATTTTTAGTTTTAAATGTTTTCTTAATTGTATCACATTTTTTTAAAATATGTCAACCTATAGATACATAAAAAACACCTTTATGGTGTTTTTATTGCCAAGAACAAATCTGACTTCGAATATATCCAGATGTACAGGCCGATGCTGATGTTGGATTATTCTCAGAACAATCAAAATTTTGTAAATCTCCAGAGTCAAAATTAATTGACCCAAAAGTATACGTTGGATTCGATGCTATATTATTAGCTCGATGGTCCTCACAATCCTGAAGATCTATCGTTGAAACATTTACAGTAGAGCTCCAATTAGGACCTGATACAGAATACGCACAAGTTCCTACCAAAGCTGAACCTGTACATGAAACTTGTCTTGTCGCTGAACAGGTATCATTAATTCCACCTCCTGTACCATTACAATTCCATAACCAACGAGTAGACGAATCAGATGTGTTGTCTTCATATGTACCAGCGATACATCCGTTTCCAGTATTTGCAGGTTGTGACGTATAATCTCCCGGGAAATTTGCACATAAACCGTTACTTTGTACGGGTGAATTAGGGCTCGGCGAATTAGGACTAGCGGTGCTGCTACATCGTTCTAATTTTCCAAAATCGTTGGTACATACAGGATCCAAGGTCGTACTGGTTGGATCAGCCAATGACTCGATTCTCATTGTTCCATTCACATTTAGTTCAGCTAAATCATACGAAGGTAAGACAGCTTGATTAAAACCAGCAAAGAGTCTTTTGACTCGTGACTGATTAAATACAAAGAGATTATCAATAATAGCAGAACCATATGATCTAAAAATAATGTTTTTAGCAGATCCAAAGAGGCTACGTGGAATGTCAAAATTAAAAATCTGATCTCGATTTTGTTTTGGAAGTAACTCAAATTTCGAAATATTAAGACTTGAATCAATATTTCCCTCTGAGGTTAAAAATTGAGCATGAGCCTGTTGATAGGTGAACAGAGATCCAATCATCAGTGTTATTATTATCAGTGTTTTTTGTATAGAGTTATTCATCATAATCGAGTATAAATATAAATAGTTAGTATATTAATTAACTACACCAAGTATACCATTTCCCCGAATAATTAGGCAAACAAAAAACACCATGTGGTGTTTTTAATAAGCTTAGTTAAACGCAGGAGCAAAATTTGTTACAATCTCAATTACTTCACCTCTTGTATTTAAACTAAGACGATCCCATGAATTTCGGACTGTTGATAATTCATACATAATACCACCAGTATCATCACCATCACCTACAAGCATAATACATGCAGCAGTACCAAAGTTCCCGCCTGTTCCATCGCCATGAACATTTTCACCGACAGTTAGGTCGTTGTCTGCTCCACAAAAGGCATATATATCATTTAAATCTCTATATAATCTTCCATCAACCCAATCAAAGGGATTACCATTCCAATCGAGTTTTTGTGCCGTTGGTGGTGTTGTAGCACCACAACTTCGTGTATCACGAGGTCTTGGATCAGTACATAATGAGTCAGCAACCGTGTTACCATTTGAATCCTGACAGGTTATGGTTGCTGTTTGTGTTCCTTGTCCGGTATTCCATGAACATGCTGAGTTTTGTGCCTCACAACTAGATTCTGATGTTGGCCCCGTACACGATTGTGTGACAGTTCCAGTTCCCGTACGCCATTCACATGCAGGGATTTCTCTTACCGGAGCTCCGTTTGAACCTCGACAGAAACCAAGAGTTCCATAGGTTCTTCCATTATCTTCAATCCAACACGCAGATTCACAAGCAGTCTGAGTCGTTGGATTACCACAAGCACTAGCTAAGTCACCCGAAGTTCCCAGAGGAACAGATAATGCAAAACAGGAATCGGTAGTGGTGGTTGTATATGAACCAGTACAAGAACCTGTTGTATTATTACATGGTCCCCAGGCGGTATTCCAGGTGTAGGTTGGTGTTGTTGGGTTCGTAGGTGTAGGTATAGGTGTATTTGGTAGATTACAGGTAATCAATACACCATTATTATCAGCACAGACACCTCGTTGTGTTATTGTGTCGCGAGGTGCAAATGCATTTTCATTTGGATATGATAATGAACTAATCATAATTCCATCGTTTCTACCCCCTCCGCGAATCAAAAATTCGTCACTTGCAGTATTATTAATGGTATCTGCAGCAGTACCTCCGATAAACAACCGCGACATAAAATAGATATCTTGGTTTGCAATAAGATTATTAAATGCAGCGCCCCCATCCACAGTAAAACAAGAAGTGTCACCAGGGCCATCAGATAGAACACAACCTATAGTCTTAAATAACTTGCGATAATTGGTCGTACCTCCGATAAATAATGACCCAATACGTGAAATCAAGCTTCCATCTGATTTAATAGGAGATGAGACTTTTCCTTGAAGTTTTTCTGCGTCAATAAAATCAGATCCTAGATTATTGATATTTTGACCAAAAACAGAGGAAGCATTAGAAAATATAAAAACAACCAGAAGCACAACAAGAGGTAAATAAATAGTTTTAATATTAGTTTTGTAAGGATTTTTTTTCATATGAATATTATATACACCCAGTATACCATTTCCCCGAATAATTAGGCAAACAAAAAACACCATGTGGTGTTTTTAATAAGCTTAGTTAAACGCAGGAGCAAAATTTGTTACAATCTCAATTACTTCACCTCTTGTATT
>CALBVO010000019.1 GCA_937970115.1 Minisyncoccota bacterium
CTCTTTCCACTCTAGCCTATCGAAGTAACAACTACCCCTTGACTTTATTCCGGGGTAGTTTATTTCACTAGCACTCAGAGAAAACATAAAAAGAGAAAGCAAGGCTTTCTCTTTTTATGTTTTCTCCTCGTCCTATTGTAATAAAAACTACCTAGTTGTTTTTCTGGTAGTTTTCTAAAAGTACATCAAAGTCGGGAATTTCGATTTTTGCATCATAATTTTCTTGAACATTTTTTGCAGCATGAAGAACGCGACGTTTACATTGCTCAACATCAAATGAGAATTGATTATGTAGCTCAAAATCATATTTCTCACTTTTGAAATTTTTGTGCTGAACTTGCTCTAGGTATTGATCATAGAAATCATACATACGATGAACTTCCTCAACAACAAGTTCACGATATGATTCTACAGCTTCTTGTTTTTCTCGTTGTGAATATTGATGTCCAGTTATTTTGCTTTTTTTAATATCTTCTGCCATATTTATATATTACAATATTAATTTATAAATAACAAAATTACACCACATTTAAATGTGGTGTAATTAATTATTTCTTTACTGCTTTTTCCATTCGTTTTCGGAACTTCTCTGCTCTTCCAGCAGTGTCTAATCGCTTCTCTGTTCCTGTATAAAATGGGTGTGAAGCAGAAGAAATTTCAACCTTTATAAGTGGGTATTCTTTTCCATCTTCCCATTTTGCAGTTTCTTCTGAAACCATAGTAGAGGAAATAAGGAATTGTTCTCCGCTCGCATTGTCGTGAAAAATTACTGTTCGGTAATTTTGTGGGTGAATGTCTTTCTTCATAATGTCACGATAATATCATACTTGTTTAATAATACAAGAGCTTATCGAAATTTTAAAATAAGAGAAATCATTCGTTTAAAAGGTCAATGTTTGACTGAATTTTGATAGCCCGATTTAATACGCCATTTCCGTAAAATGCATTTTGAACATTTGGATCAGAACAACTGCGACCTGAATAATACTTACACGCAGCATCTTTTTCAGCTGCATACGTTTGAGCCCGAGCTCCTAAATTAGAAACATACAGTGCCGTTGCATGGATTGCGTGTCGAGGGTTCCATGGATTTGGAGTAGTTACGCCAACCGAAGCTGCAATACGTGATTCATAGTCTTTCCATGTTGCTGGAATAAATTGTGAAGGACCCATTGCCCCCCCCCATCCAGATGATTTACCATTTATTTTAATTGGGCAAGATAATGGTGTTCCAACCAGAGGTCTTCCTAGTTTTCTCATTAATTCTTTAAAAATAGTTTGATCATCACGCCAAGAACCAGATGTTGGACCCGGCATAATCTCAGACCAAATAGGTTCATTATTATTTCGGTTACATGTTCCTACATTTTTACCAAGATTAGATTCTTGCTCTAAGATAGCTAAAATGAAGGCTGGTCGGACACCTGTTTTTGACCCTGCTTCTTTTGCATATTTATATGCGTCACCAAATGCAATACCTCCACCGACAACATCTCGTAATTCAAATAATTTATTAGTGATTTTAATTTGCTCTTCTTGTTTTAATTTCCGAAGTTTTTCTAGAGATGCTTCTTTTTGCTTACTCACCGAAAGAGCTTGGTCTCGTTCTTTTTTTTGAACTTCAATTTTTTTTTGCTCAATTTGAAGAGCATATTTTACAGCATCTTCTTCTTCTTGTTTTTTTTCAAGTGCAGATTTTTGACCATAAATATCCACCTTTAGATTATCAATAATTTCAAACGAATCAGACAATGATCCCTGTATATAAGATAGTGCAGGTGCATCTTCATAATAGTTTGATAATTTCTTATTACTCAGAATTACCTCAAACAAAGTCGCATCTCCTAGCTCATACCTTTTGCGTAAAATTTTCTCTAATGACTCTTTTTCTCGACGTAATCGATTATTTAAATCAGTGAGGCTTTTTTCTTTTGAGGTGATATCGTTTTTAATATTTTTAATCAGGCTATTTTTTTTCTTTATCTCTCCGCTGGTTTTTTTTATTTCTCCAGTTAATTTATTAATTTCATTACCTAGGGTTGCCTGGTTTTGATCTTCTTTATTAATATCTACGTTAAGTACTTTGATTTCTCCAGCAAGAGCTTCAATACGCTTTCGGCAATCAATCTCATTTTCTCGTTGATTACACTTATTGATATCAAATTGTGCTGTAGCGAAACCAGAAGGCATCAAAAAAACACCCAGCGTAAACACGGCAAGCCCTCCTGTGATAAATTTATAATATGTTTTCATAAAGATATTATACCAAAAGTAAAAGAACCATACTATCGTATGGTTCTTGTACTAAAAATAAGATTATGCTTGTACCAAAAAATCAATATGTAAGATCTTTCCTGATACGACATGAACTTGCATGTCTTTCATAATAACGGTGTGTGCTGTTCCTTCTACATCAAGCGTTAATGCTTCGGTATCACGAACATCTCGCCATACTGATCGTACTTGGTTTTCCATTACGGTTACTGGTACGTTTTCCATTCCTTTTCCGTATACAATTGCTGGTACACCTCCATCAGCGCGTACTGCATCTAATGATGTGGCTACGTCTCGTTTTTTTGCTTCCAAAGTTTTCATATGCTGAGCATTATAGATACATCGTCATAAATTGCAAGAATAAATATAAGTAAAATATTTGACATATACTTTAAAAATTGTTTCAATATAATAAACGAAAATGAAACACTATTCTTATGGGAAAAATAATCAAATTAATAACAAAAGAGTCTGCACTGGTTAATAACTTAAAAAGAAAAAAAATATTAAACTATATTTATATTATTAGCTTTTTAGGAATAATTATTGTTTTCTTGTTGAAAGTTAATAATATTTATGATTTTTCATCACTAGCACCACTCACTACGCAATACATTGGGATACTTTCTTTACTCCTTATGGCTTGCAGCTTAATAAAAGAGGTTATCTTATATATTGCAAGTCTTATTCAAAAAGAGATCAGATATACAGAAAAAAAAGAGTATCTCATGAGTAGAATTAATTCTCGAAAAAAAGCTAATGAAGAAGATAAGGAATTATTAGAATATATTTCAAAAAATCAACTTCGTAAAAAAGACAGAGAATATACTGCAGCAAAACACAATTCTGAAGAAGTTGCAAAAATAACAACTTAAATAAAATCTTTTAAGATAAAACCCTTAATAAATTATTTATTAAGGGTTTTTTATTTATTCTAAGCCTACATATATTTTTCTTTCCATTATTATTCTTAGGTTGATTTTTTGGTTAAAAAGAAGTAAGTATTCATGAGTCTATCGTCTTAATAAGAAACTCCGCATAATATAGATATAGACATTATTACTCTCTGTTTATCTAATTTCCGCACCGATATTTTCAAGTGCATGATTAATTTTCCCCATATCGTCATTAACCTCACTGTCAGTGAGTGTTTTTGTATCAGATTGAAAGACAAGTGAAAATGCATATGAGACCCTTCCCTCTTTTTCGAAGCGATCAAACAAGAAAATCTTTTGCAGATATTTTGTTTCGGTATTTTCTATCAATAAACGCAGTGATTCTTCTGATTGATCGTTTGATACCCAAAAAGATATGTCTCTCGTGGTAAACGGAAATGGAGAAACGAAATGAAATACAGCTGATGGTTCAAAACTTGTTTCATCAAACAAATCATTATAACTATCTACCTCAGTCAGAATTTGATTCACATCAAAACTAATTGAATGCTTTTCAAAGTCAGCATCAATTTCAGTATCAAAAATTTCTCCAATATCTGCAACGAGTTGCTCTAGTTGCGCATGTTCAGTTCCGTATTTTTTGTCCTCTCTTTTACTATTATTTTGGATAGCAATGCAACATACATCATATTCGTTGTCTTTACCATACACGCGTCCAGTTTCAAATATCATTGTTCGGTCAGTTCCGAAAAATGCACTATTGTGATGATTCTTATCCAATGCAACGAGCATTTGTTTATGGAGATTTTTTCGCAGTGCCTGCTTGTCGCTTGCTAGAGGATTTTTAACCATTCGATCTCCTTTTTTCAAAAATGAGTAATTTTTAAGCTCTGAAAAACCGCGTGATGTCAGGAAATTTTTCAAAGTATTTTCAACATACAATGTCGTATTCATTTCTGGAACAAAACCATAATCATCAACAGATTTAACCGGAATATTATGGTATCCATAAATACGCCCTAATTCCTCGATAATATCCTCAGGGATACGCAAATCAAGACGATTATAAGGAATCGTAATGGTATAGCTACCTTTTTCTGTATGAACCTGATAATCCATTTTTTCAAATAGTGTTTCAACGTCATTTGCAGATAAATCAAGTCCTAGTAATCTATTAATATATTCATGATCAACTGAAACCGTATAATCTTGAGATTCAGTTGGATATACATCTACAACAGCTCCAAGAGATTCTGCTGGCAGAATATCACCCACTAAACGTGAAATAGCCTCCATGGCAACTGGAGCGGTTTCTGAACTGATTTCATTTTCAAATCGCTTTGATGAGTCAGTCAGAATTTTTACACGACGTGAGGTTGTTCGCGTTGTGGTTGGGTTGAAATTTGCTACCTCTAAAACAATATTTTTTGTTTCTGCGGTTACTTCTGCCTTGGTGCCGCCTTTTACCCCTGCAAGTGCGAGAATTCCTTCATCGTCACAAATAACCAGATCAGATTCAACTAACACTAATTCTTCTCCAGTAAGCGTTGTCATCGTTTCTCCATCCTGTGCATTACGGATGGTAATTCCTCCAATAATTTTATCCGCATCAAAAGCATGTATTGGATTACCCAAATCAAACATTACATAATTTGTTGCATCAACGATATTATTAATTGATCGTTGACCCATTGATTCGATTCGTTCTTGGAGCCATTTTGGAGAATCTGTAACCGTCACATTATTAATGCAACGTGCCATGTAACGGTAGCATTGGTCAGGATTATCAATGGTGACAGAGATGGTAGATTCATCGTGAATCACATTGTCATGATAATGATATCGCTCTGGTGTTAATGCGTACCCAGTTAAAACGGCATATTCTCGAGCAACTCCAGCATACGAAAGGCAATCATGAGCGCGATTCGGTAAAACATCAATATCAATAATAAAATCACCTTTTTTTTCTTCGATTCCTTCAATCTCAAAAGAATGCAACATCAAAGTGTTTGCAATAGATTCTGCATCAGGTAATTCAGTTTCAAAGTGGCTTTGAAGCCAGTTTCTTGAAATTAACATATTATTTCGATTCAATATTATCTGAATAAATAGCGTCGTGTAGTCTAAGGTCTCCTTGATACATCAGGCGAATGTCTTCAATACCATATTTCATCATGGTCAGGCGATCGATCCCAACACCAAAGGCAAATCCAGAATATTTCTCTGGATCAATACCAACATTACGTAACACATTTGGGTGAACCATTCCTGCACCCAATACTTCCATCCACGTATCACCAAATTTGAGATCAATCTCAATTCCTGGTTCAACAAAGGGAAAATATCCTGGCCGGAAACGAAACTCGATCGGTCGTCCGTAATATTCTTTGAGGAATTTCTCAAGTGTTCCTTTTAAGTGCGCTAGTGAAATCCCCTCACCAACGACTAAACCTTCTACCTGGTAGAATTGTGCCTCGTGGGTTCTGTCAGTGGCTTCTTGGCGGAAAACTTTTCCTGGTGCAATAATTTTCAGTGGTAATGCACGTCCAGATTTTACAAACTCTTCCAGAAAACGAATTTGAACTGATGAAGTATGGGTCCGCAACACCTCCTTCTTTTCCCCCTTCATAAAAAAGGTATCTTGCATATCACGTGCAGGATGATTTTTAGGAACATTTAATGCGTCAAAATTATGCCATTCATCCTCGATATGTGGACCGTCTGCAATTTCAAATCCCATATCTACAAAAATCTTGCTAATCGTTCTGATTGTTTGTGATAATGGATGTAGTTTTCCAGGTTTGTTCATAGTATCGAGTTTACATTATTATGACTGATTGATAAATATATTGACAAAAAATATTTAATATGTTAATGTAATTGTAACAACTTAAATTTAATAACAACATGAAACAAGAAAGATCATTTCACAGTATTATTTTTGGAATAATTGGTTTTATAGCTAATGTTATAAGATTATTAATAATTTTAGTATTTAGTGGTGGTGCAATATTTTTTGCTTATACTGCTGGTAAATTCATAGGGCCTGTATTAAAAGGTATTTCAGTAACACCTGAAATAGACATATTTATGATGACTCTAATGGTTATTGGATTTAACGTATGCTTATATTTTGCAATGAATCCAACTAAAGTAATCAAGTAATACATGTAAAAACAATTTAAAAATTCCCAGAATATTATTCTGGGAATTTTCTATTTCAACTATCGCCTCATAAAAACATATTCACTTTATTCTTTGTTTTTATAAAACTCCATAGTAAGTAAATATATTCACTTTGCTCATTATTTCCCTAACATTTCATTAAACAACTCAGTTAAAATTTTCGGATTTCCGGCTCCCTTGGTCTCCTTCATTCCCATTCCAACAAAGAATTTCATCAAGGTCTCCTTCCCTGCTTTGAATTCTGTAGCCTGGTTAGGATTTGCATCAATAATACCTTGTACAACTGCCTTGAGTGCCTCAGGATCGTTGTCCTGGATCAATCCTTTCTCTTCTGCCAGTACTTGTGGATCTCCGCCATCTTTGATCATATGTGCCAAAATATCTTTTGCTCCACGAGAACCAAGATCTCCAGAATTCACCATCGTAATCAATTTCGCAAACATTTCTGGATCGAGTGTAGTCCATACATCAATATCTAGCCCCTTGAAATCATCGGATTTCAAAATTCCAATAATATCAGAGGTAATATAGTTTGATGCGGTCTTAATCAGATTTGTATCTCCATTGAATCCAGCTACTACCTTTTCAAAAAAAAGTGCCATTGCATAATTTCCAATAAAAGATTCGATGTCTTCTGATTTAACTCCGTATTCAGACGCGTAACGCATACGTTTTGCATCTGGTAGTTCTGGTAGTTCAGCTTTCATTGCTTCTAAATCAAAAATCTCGTGTAAATAGAGCTTTGGTAAATCTGGTTCTGGGAAATATCGGTAGTCTTTTGCGTTTTCTTTTGAGCGTTGTGAGAAGGTAATTTCTTTTTGATCATCCCAACCACGTGTTTCTTGGACCAATTCTTCTCCATTCTCAAGCGCCTCAATTTGTCGTTTGATTTCAAAATCAGCTGCCTTTCCTGCTGCTGCGATTGATCCAATATTTTTTACCTCAACTTTAGTTCCTAATTCATCTGTTTTTGAAACTGAGAGGTTTACCTCAACACGCATTTCACCCTTTTCGATATTTGCATCACCTGCTCCGAGATATCGTAATAATAATTGTAATTCACGTGCAAATTTCATCACATCATCTGAACTATGGAGTACTGGTTCAGTCACCAATTCCATAAGCGGTGCTCCAGCTCGGTTATAATCAACCAACGAATGATCATCAAAGTGTTTTGATGTTGCGGTATCTTCCTCAAGATGAATCCGCGTTAATGCAAATCCTGCGAGTGTACCATTTGAAACAATTGGATATTTAAACTGTGAGATCTGATAACCCTTTGGAATATCAGGATAGAAATAATTCTTTCGATCAAATTCTGTAAAGTTTGCAATATCACCATCAACAGCCAATCCAATACGTACCATATGTTCAACTGCCTTTTTATTGATTGTCGGTAAGGTTCCAGGATGTGCTAAATCAATAGGAGAAATATTTTGATTCACACCGCCATGATGTGGATCATTGAGTGATTTTGAAAACATTTTTGTTTTAGTTTTCAAGTGCGCATGGATTTCAAGTCCAATCGTTGCTGTGTAGCCTTTCATATCTATAGTCATGTGTTCTATTCTAAATGATCGAGACTAAAAAACAATATTGTTTTGCCCTATTCGTAAATAGTTGTATTATATATTCAAATTCATTTTAAATAACAACCTCATGCAAAAGATTTATTTAAACTACCCATCAGACATAGAGAAAAAAATTGTGAAGAATTTATCCCTATTGCCATCTACCCGCACTGCAAGGAAATCAGGAAAATTAGAGAGGCAGTGCCAAAACCAAAGGTTCTTCAAATTAATTTCACCGATGACCAAAAAAGGTATGTAGAAAAATTCCTAACAAAAAACCATAGACTAAGTGGTGTATCGTTTTCATTCTACAATATGAAGAAAAAATATTTCTTAAAACTTATGCACCTTCAGGAGGTGCGAAAACGAGAAAATCTTATTCTTTCAAGATTAAGAGTTCCTCAAAAATCTGCATAACATATAAATCCCGACAATCGTCGGGATTTTTTATTTCTGTGCGTCTAAATATTGAGTCAAAATTGATTTGAATTCCTTGATAGAATCTTCATCATAAGCGGTCATGGTGTACACTCTGTCGTGCCCTACCTTGTCCTTAAACAGGTCGATTGTTTTTTCGGCTTGATCTGTATCTACTAAATCATTTTTGGTCAGAAGAATGATCTCATCTTTTTCCAGTAAGGAACGATCGTAGTCACTTAATTCTCCAACAATAACATCATAATCCTGCTCTGGATTTTCAGAATCAAGACCAACAACATGAATCAATGTTTTGGTGCGCTTAATATGCCTGAGGAATTTATGACCAAGCCCCTTTCCATCTGAGGCACCTTCAATAATTCCAGGAATATCTGCCAAAATATATCCATGCATCGCTCCTAAATGCGGATCAAGAGTTGTAAAATGATACGCGGCCACTTTTGATTTTGCATTAGTAAGTGCATTCAACAATGTTGATTTACCAGCACTTGGTAACCCAACAAAACCAACATCCGCAAATAGTCGCAGTTCAACAAAGAAATCCGCTTCTTCGGCTGGTGTTCCTGGTGTCCATTCCATTGGTGTGGTATTGGTTGATGATTTAAAATGCTCATTTCCCAGTCCTCCACGACCACCCTTAAGGATACAAATACGGTCACCAACATCACCGAGTTCAAATTCCTGATCAGTTTCAAGATTTTTGAGAACCGTTCCGCGCGGAAATTTCAGAGTCAAATCCTGACCATTCTTCCCTTCCTTTCCGAGGTTACCTCCTGGATCACCTGCCTCTGCAGCAAAATTTTTCTTGTGGAGATAATAATCAAGATATGCTAGGTCACTGACTGATTCGGCATACACATCACCACCATCTCCACCATTACCACCTCCTGGTCCTGCCTTTGGTTTAAATTTTTCGTGACGCCAACGTACAACACCATCTCCACCATTTCCCGCCTTGATATGTAATTGTACTTCATCGATAAATGCCATAATGGCTATAGTTTATGTATTTCAGATAAAATTGCAATCTTTTGAAAGATATTGTATAAATGGATTAAATTAACTTTAATCTTATAAATATGTTCTGGTCATCATCTAATCCAATTACCAAAAAACCGTTTGCTGAAAAAGATTTTACTAAAGAAGAAATGAAAGGAATTGATGTCGTTCTAAAAAACCATTCTTTTCTATGTGCTATCTTTTTTATACCCAAACAACGCCGTATATAGAATTAGATCAAAAATAAACTACTACCAGCTAAAGACCGGTAGTTTTACTTAGTACGCTTGAAAGCCGTAATAACTAAGTAGATAAGACCGTGAATCCATCACCACGTTTCTCTTCGTCTTCATCTTGGTTGTTGATGTATTCCATGATCATTACCACGTTTTTCTGTG
>CALBVO010000020.1 GCA_937970115.1 Minisyncoccota bacterium
ATGGCCACTATATATTATTATCCCATCCTCAAATTCAAACAGAAGATGGCTATGTGCTTCATAGTATGTATTGTCATCTGAAAAAGCCACTCGTAAAATTTAATTCCTATCAAAAAATGTTACGGGAAATTAGCCTCGGAAGTCATCCGCAAATTCAGGTATCTCATAAACAAATCCTTGGTCAGGCTTCTACGTCTGGATTATCACGTGATCAGTATTCTGGATTATACTTACAACTGAGTTTCAGAAAATTTGATCAAACTCCTATTGTTGTTGATCCAGTACGTGTTTATTATAAAATAACGCGTGAAAATATTAGCGCTGATATTATAGATACTGAAATGATTAATAAGTTATTTAAAAAAACAAAACGGTAGTTTTGTTTTTTAATATTAGACGGTGTTATACTATATATGTTATGAAATCAACAAATACTCACGTAAAATTACTCATGTATGCTGGATCGTTTTTTCTGGTAATATTATCAATTCTTGCTATTGCAGCAACAATCTTTGTAGCCAAAGGTAACCAGAGCTATGACGAAAATACCATTTCTGTTACAGGATCAGCAGAGGTGAATGCTGCACCAGATGTCGCAAATTTCTCATTCACGGTTAAAGAAACATCAAAGACTACTGATGCTGCACAAGAGGTTATCTCAGAGAAAATTTCTCTTATTCTCGCTGGATTGGACGAAGTTGGTATCGACGAAAAGGATATACAAACACAGTCATATACTATCTATCCAAAATACGAATGGGTAAAAATAAAATCAGAAGAAAACGTTGCACTCGACGGAACAATTTTCTACCCAGGAAATAATAACAAACAGGTTCAAACTGGTTTCGATGTGTCACAAAACGTTTCGGTAAAATTACGAGACTTCGAAAAGGTTGGTGATGTTTTAACCTTATTTGCTGAAACAGGTGTTCAAAACCTCAATGGTCCAAATTTTGAAATTGATGAACCAGATGCATTGCAAGAAGAGGCCCGAGAAATGGCAATCGACGAAGCCCAGGCAAAGGCAAAACGCCTCGCAAAAGACCTTGGTCTAAGGTTAGGAGATGTTGTTTCATTTAATGAAGGAGCTAATAACAACTATTATCAAAAATCATATGCTCGTGGATTAGAGTTTGCTGTAGCAGATTCGATTACATCGAGTCCTGTACCAGAGTTACCGGTTGGGGAGAATAGTATTACCTCAAATGTAACAATCACCTACAAGATTAAATAAATTAGCGAATATTTTTGTCGCCCGCAAGAAAAGAGCACTCGTCGTATTGGAATACGCCTCGTGCTCTTTTCTCTTGTCTCCTCAATCTTCATCTAATTTATTTAATCTTGGATCTCTATTTAATCATTTATAAAAAATCAGAATATTGCTGGTTTTTAATTTTATATACTAAATATTGACTTTTACATAAAATATGATATCTTAATGATAAGAAATTTAAAATTTAATTTAACTAAACATATTTTTATGAAAAAGTTACTATTTTTATGGATTATCGTAACAGTTATCCTTTCTTATTTTGCGGAAACAGAATTGGAACTATGGATTTCAGGATTGTTAGGATTTACCGCAAATCTTCCATATATTTATATAATATGGAAAACAAGAAATTCTCCTGACTCAGTAAAGCCAATTAGAATATCTTGGATAATGTGGCTTATTCTTGATTGCCTGGTGTTAACTAACTCTTGGGATGCAAATAACTCTGCCTTAGCTACGGCTTTACCAATAGGGTACACAGCTGGTGCTTTTCTTGTTAATTTATTTGCCATACCTTATGGTAAATGGATAGATTCTGGAGATATTAAGGGTTGGAAAAAATTCTCGGCAGAAATTAAGATTTTGATTATTTGTGTTATAGGAATCATCTTATGGATGACAGCTGGCCCTACAGTATCATTAGTTGCTTTCTGTTTTGCGTTGGTTGTTTCAGCTTGGCCAACGATTAAAAGAATTTGGTTAAATCCTAAGAAAGAACCAACCATTCCTTGGACTATGTGGTTTTTTGCTTCTTTGATTAGTGTGATTGGTTTAGGTAATCCAATGTCTTGGACCATTGTAGGTTCGATTGTTTCATTAGTATATTTTGGTATGAATATTCCAATTACATATGCTATGTATTTTAGAAAATAAAATTAAATCAACGGAAAAACCGTGAATATAAGTACATATTTGTACTGATATTTTAATTTACTGTACGGAGCCTACAGAAAAGTACATATAAAAATGCAGTAAGTATTCATAATTATTTTTTTTGTTTGAACGGCAGTGAGTTTAAAAATAATAGAATACGAACAAAATTTTTAATGTACGATCTGTGAGCTCAAAAACTCTCTCTACTTTTTCGTTTGAAAAAGTAGAGAGAGTCGTTGACTCACACAACATTCACCTATATAGTAGAAGTATATTAAGACCCACAGGAAAAAAACCGACGGGTTTTTAAATTACAAAATTGCTAATGATTTTGTAGATAATAATTATGAAATTTCTTAAACAAGTATCAGCCGAAATGAAAAAGGTAGTATGGCCAAGCCGAAATATCACCATAATGTATACCCTTATTGTGATTTTAGTAGCACTTTTTGTGGCATATTATCTTGGAGCTTTTGACTTCATCTTCACAAATTACGGACTTAAAAGCCTTATTGGATAAATCGTATGTCAGATATTACAGACAAAAATTCGGTAAAACGAAAACGAGCATGGTATGCCATTCATACCTACGCTGGATATGAAAATGCGGTTGAACGTAATTTACGTCAACGTATTGAGTCTCTTGGGGTTCAAGATCTTATCTTTGATGTCCTTGTACCATCAGAAAAAAAGGTCAAAATCAAAAATGGTAAACGAACTGAAATCGAAGAACGAATTTACCCAGGATACGTATTGGTAGATATGATTGTTACCGAGGAATCATGGTTTATCGTACGGAACACACCACGTGTTACTGGATTTATCGGAGCAGGAGGAACTGACCCAGTACCAGTAAAACAAGACGAAATTGATGCTATTTTTGCTCGTATGAAAACAGCACATATTGAACAAGATAATCAATACGAGGTAGATGAAACGGTTATGATTACTGATGGTCCATTCTCGGACTCGGAAGGTAAAATTAATTCTATTGACACTGAACGAGGAAAAGTTAAACTACTCGTATCTATGTTTGGACGGGAAACTCCTGTTGAACTTGATTTCTTACAAATTCGAAAGCTGTAATAGGCTTTATGATGTAAGGAAAATGCTTCTACATTTATTAATTAGTAAAATATTTTAACTATGGCAAAACTAGTAAAACAACTAAAACTGCAAATTGATGCAGGAAAAGCAAATCCAGCGCCACCACTAGGGCCGGCACTAGGACAAGCTGGAGTAAATATCGGAGAATTTGTAAATCAATTTAACGCTGCTACTCAAGATCAAATGGGAAACAAATTATCAGTAATCGTTAATGTATACGAAGACCGAACATTTGATTTCTTACTAAAAACTCCACCCGTTGCAGGACTTATTTTCAAGGCTGCTGGGATTAAAGGTGGTTCAGGAAAACCAAATTCTAAAAAGGCTGGGAAAATTACTGACGCTCAGTTAACTGAGATCGCAGAAATTAAAATGCCTGATCTGAATGCCCATGATATTGATGCTGCAAAGAAAATTGTTGCAGGATCATGTCGAGCTGCTGGTATCGAGATAGTTGGATAAATAAAAAAGACCCCAAGGGTCTTTTTTATTTATCCAAATTTGAAATTTAAGTGAATAAGGGAGTTTTCAAACGACCATTATGCACCACAAGAGTATTTACAAAAATATACTTCGTTATTTTTAGGTCAACTTATAAAAATTTCCCTCTTATATTTTTTGAGAGAAAAATATTGCCATATTAAGTTACTTACGTGACCATAATTGGAATTCATAACTGAGACCACTTTTTTCATCATGAGTTACTGCAGATCTTTCAGTGAGCTTAAAATCATGTTTAAATTCAGGAAAGAAAACATCCGCTGGTTTAGTATCATGAATAATTGTTAAATCTAAAACATCAGCGTAGGTAAGTCCAAGAGTATATATTTGTCCTCCACCAATAATATATATTTTTTCAGAACTACTTTTGTTGATTGCTTCTTCGATACTTGAAACAATTAATGCTTCTTTGGCATCATAATTTTGATCACGCGTGATAATAATGTTTTCACGATCTTTAAAAGGACGATATTTTTTTGGGATCGATTCCCAATTTTTCCGGCCCATGATTACGGTGTGACCAGTGGTTTGAGCTACAAAATGTTTCATATCTGCCTTGATACTATGAATAAGATCGCCCTGATATCCAATCCCTCGATCATTTTGTATAGCTGCGATCATGATTATCTCTTTTCTTCTCTTTATGAATAATTTCTGTAGCCATTTAAACATATAGAAAGTATATCATTATTATTTTACAATAAATCCAACCTATCATTCTATAGAATGATAGGTTGGATTTATTTGATGAAATAGGGTGATTTTTGTCTTGTAAGTTTTTATCTTTAGTCCTATAATTTTTTATATGAACAAACGACCAAGCTGGGATGAATATTTTATTGAAATCATGTATATGGTTGGAAAACGTGGAACCTGTGATCGTGGACAGGTTGGATCGGTAATTACACGTGATAATCGTATACTCGCAACAGGATATGCTGGTGCACCATCTGGTATTGCACACTGCAATGATGTCGGTCATGAAATGCACATGGTTACTCATCCTGACGGAACTGAATCCCAACATTGTATTCGAACGACTCATGCTGAACAAAATGCCATTGTGTCAGCAGCACGTCATGGTGTAGCGGTTGAAGGTGGAACGATCTATTGCAAAATGACACCATGTTATACCTGCGCTAAATTAATTATTAATGCAGGTATTAAACGTGTCGTTGCCGCAAAAGATTATCATGCAGGCACACGTTCAAAAGAGATTTTTGCCGAAGCAGGAATTAGTTATGAATTACTCGACCAAACAGTAGTAGCATATGAAAATCAAAATTAAAAAATTAAATCCGGATTTACCAACGCCGTTTCAGGCATACAAAGGTGATGCTGGTGTTGATATATATGCTAATCAAAATATTACCTTACAACCTCAGGAATGTTTTGCGATTCCTGTTGGTATTGCCCTTGAAATTCCCGATGGATATTATGCTTATATTACCGACAAGAGCGGTTTATCAATCAATAATAAGATCAAGACAATGGGAGGAGTGATTGATTCAAATTATCGTGGTGAAATTCATGCAGGAGTGATGAATTTATCAAATACTGAATATACTTTTACTATTGGTGATAAGGTGGCACAAATGATCATTCAAAAAACAGAACACTATGAATTTGAAGAGGTAGATGAATTAGGCGAGAGTGAACGTGGCGAAAAACGTTTCGGTAGTTCAGGTAAATAAACCAGTTGAATACTAGTTTTTTATTTTATATATGGTTAAATAAATAGAAAGAAGTTAAATTAAAACAATTAAATATGTATTTAGAAAGTATAGGTTATCAAATTAACAAAGGATATGAATCTTAGGGTGTTTATAAATATGTTATTTTAAAACCAAGAGATGGAGATTTAATTACCTTAATAGCAGATGTTGAAACAAAAAATTCCTCTCGGCTTGCCGAGGGGTTTCCTTTTCTGAAAGTTTGAAAACCTAAGGTTTTCAAATATGATAGAAGTATGGTCAATAAGCCAGCTAATCACTCAACTTACAATACTCACTACCATATAGTCTTTCCTGTAAAGTATCGTAAAAGTTTGTTAGAACCCAAGATAACAAAAGCAATTCTAGAGATATCACAACAAATTGAACAACGGTACGACATCGAATTTGAAAACATAGGTACTGATGGTGATCATATCCACATACTATGTTCATTCAAGCCAAGCTATTCAGGAAGTGATGTCGTATGTATATTTAAATCAATCACAGCACGTCAACTTTTCAAACAATTCCCAGAATTGCGAAAAGAACTGTGGGGAGGTGAGTTATGGAGTGATGGCTACTATATCTCCACCATCTCTGAAAAAGGTAATCTTGAAACAATACGTCAGTATGTACGTAATCAAGGAAAGACTGAATTACAACCAACATTATTTTCCTAAGACCATATTACCTCAAGTATACCCCGGCGAAGCGGACGGCTTGCCGCGGGGTTGTTGATAGATAAATTATCAAACATAATTACAGGTAAATTATCTCTTTCAATTAAAGATGGCGGCGGACGAAAATATACATTTGAAGATATTCTGCGCGAAGTCGAAAATGTATAAATTTATCTAATTTAGATTTTAGCCAATTTTGTGTAACAAAATTGGCTTTTTTATTTTTTTAAAATTTTATCTTATCTTCGAAAAGAAGATCAAATATGATTTTCTCGTAATGAGCCTATAGATATTTTCTATAAAAATGACGTGAGTATTCGTTATTATTTTTTTGTTTGAACATCAGTGAGTTTAAAAATAATAGAATAGGAGCAAAATTTTTAAGAAAAGTATCTATGAGCTCAAAGATTTTTTGTTTCTTTTTCATCTGAAAAAGAATGAATACTTTTAATACAAAAATTTTAATGATCAAGGCTGTGATCTATTGCTTGTTTGGTATAATCAATATATGAAAGATACACGCATCAAGAATTTATTAGCAGCGGAAAAGAAACGGCAAAAATCAGTTATTAATCTTGTAGCATCAGAGAACTATGTCTCGGCTGATGTCCTCAAAGCACTCGGTACAGAAACAACCAATAAATACGCAGAAGGTTATTCTGATGCACGCTATTACGGTGGAAACGAAATTATTGATAAAATTGAAGATCTTGCCTGTGAGCGAGCATTAAAATTATTTAAACTCAATCCAAAAAAATGGGGAGTTAATGTACAACCGCATTCTGGATCACCAGCCAACATTGCCGTGTATCAGGCATTGGTTCCAAAAGGCGGAAAAATCATGGGAATGACCTTGGCACATGGAGGCCACCTAACCCATGGTCATGGCGTATCCTTTTCTGGGAAATTCTGGGAACAAGTTCCGTATGGCGTTGATCAAAAAACTGAAAAAATCAATTACGATGCATTAATTAAAATTGCTAAAAAAGAAAAACCAGCCATTGTTGTCGCTGGATATTCTGCCTATCCACGAAAAATTGACTGGAAGAAAATGCGCGAGGTTGCTGATGCCGCAGGTGCGTATTTGATGGTTGATATGGCACATATTTCTGGATTGATTGCAGGTGGACAACACGCATCTCCATTTAAATATGCTGATGTGGTAACAACCACAACTCACAAGGTTCTGCGTGGACCACGTGGAGGAATGATCTATTCTCGGCATGATTATGGTATCGGCAAAAAAGCTCCAAAAATGAAAAAAGGGAAAATAGCTCCTACGTTATTTGAAAAAATACAAAAATCAGTATTTCCAGGAATGCAAGGTGGCCCACACATGAATCAAATTGCAGCTTTGGCTGTTGCCTTAAAAGAAGCAGATTCTGCATCATTTAAAAAATACACTGAGCAGGTTGTAAAAAATGCAAAGGCACTTGCTGGTGAATTAAAAAACCTGGGCTGGCGAATTACCAGTGGCGGAACTGATAATCATGTCTTTTTGGTGGATGTATGGAAAGAGGGTCTCACCGGAAAAGACGCATCAACGCGATTAGAAAAAAATGGGATTATCGTAAACATGAATACGATTCCATTCGATACACGATCACCCTTTAATCCTTCTGGATTGCGATTGGGAACGGCTGCTGAAACAACACGTGGTAAAAAAGAGAAAGACATGATCATATTAGCTCGCCAAATCGACAAAATTTTGCGAAAATAGAATTATGAGAAAAACAAATGGGAAATCTATTCTCGTTTTTTTGTTATCCATAGCTTGGATGTGTTTTGTTGTATTTTTATATATTCAAAATAATAAACAAACATCAGCTGCAACCCAAACAATAACACAGAGTTCTCGGGTTCAGGGCTATACTAATGATGAGCTAAGGGCCATGGCACAAAAAACGAACCATCATTCTGTTTCTGATGTTGCAGAAATTATCCACAATGATTTTGTGGAAACACCGATTTTAGAAAAAGAGCTGCAAGAAAAATTTTCTTTTACTATAAATCCTGATGATGTTGTTATTGAAACGCGTGATTTACAAGAGCTTGCATTCTCTAATGAATCGACGACAATTACACCAACACCAACACCAACACCAACACCAACACCAACACCAACACCAACACCAACACCAACACCAACACCAACACCAACACCAACACCAGAGAAAGTAATAAAATTTCCGCAATATTCGTCGGTCCAATTTTTAGATCTTTATGATATTTTTGAAAGTACAGAAGACTCTTTAACTTCTTCTCAAGAGTTTATTTATGGTCTACCAGAAGTAGATCAGTATATTCGCCAAAAGGCTGAAGAGCGTGGCTATGTGGCGAGAGGTTTTGCAAAGCAGGCAGACCTAATTTCATTTGAAAATGTACGTACGCGTAAACCTGTTCGTGATGCATATGTAGCTATGCGTAATGAAATGATGAAACAAAAAATACGTTTACATTTTGTATCTGGATATCGTTCATCAAGTGCACAACGCGATATTTTTACAAATAAAATGAATATTACTGATCCATCTGATATTCTGACAGGTATACATGATATGAAGTTAGATGCCGTATTGTCTCGCTCTGCAATACCGGGATATTCAAAACATCATTCAGGATATGCTGCAGATTTTGGTTGTGGTAATAATTATTTAGTTTATACATTTGCTGAAACAAAATGTTACGAATGGATGTCGGTAAATAATTTTGAAAATGCAAAGCGGTATGGATTTATTCCAAGTTACCCGAACAATGCTGGTCCGCAGGGACCTAACCCAGAACCATGGGAATATGTATGGGTAGGTTCTGAAAATATCTAAAATATTCCAATAGTAAAAATTCCAGAATCTCTGGAATTTTTTTGGTTTACTATAAATAAAAAATATATTTTATATCTCATAAAGTACATGTATTATAGTTCAATATATATAAAAAAGCTCAAACTAAATAGTTTGAGCTTTTTTATCTATACTGCCATTTTTGCTTTGATAGTTTCTTGAGGATTATAATCTACAAGTTTCACCAATTTATAGATATCGTTTGGTGTCTCGATTTTTTTTGTATCTAAATCTTCTAGTGATTTGATATCTGGATTTAGCCATAGTTTTGGAAGTTTATCTGGGGTCCGTTGTAATTGTTGCTTAACAGCATCAAGATGATCATGATAGATATGTGCATCACCAAGCGTCAGAATCAGCTCATCAGGCTCTAAATCAGTCATCTGAGCAACAATATGTAACATCAAGGCATATGAGGCAATATTAAAAGGAACACCGAGGAACATATCGCAACTTCGTTGGAACATGTGTAATGATAATTTTCCATCTGCTACAAAAAATTGAAAAATCATATGACATGGTGGCAGTGCCATTTGATCAAGTTCTCCTGGGTTCCAGGCTGATACGATGAGTCGACGGTCGTTTGGATTCGTTTTAATTCGTTCAATGACATCTGATAATTGATCAACGACCTTGCCGTTTGAACCTTGCCAGTTTCGCCATTGGACACCATATACACGACCAAGATCACCATCGTATTGCGCTTTTGGTGTCCAGTAGTCTGCGTTTGCATTTCCATCCCAAATTCTACATCCTAAACGGTTTAATTCATTGTTGTCGTTATAACCTGACATAAACCAAAACAATTCAGCCGCCATAGCCCGAAAGGCGAGTTTCTTTGTCGTAACGGCTGGAAATCCATCAGACATTTTGAATCGCATTTGTTCGGTAAAAATTTTACGCGTACCACCATTTCGTCCTTCGATATCAGTTCCATTTTCCATTACTTTTTTGAGTACATCTAAATATTGTTGCATAGTATTATTTTTCTAATTTACACTTACTAAAATCCGCTGTATACATTTCTGCATTAAGATCTTTTACAAATTTTCCGTCGATTAATGTTCCGGTTCGTGAGTTTATTTCTTTGAATCCTTCATACATAACTTTTGTTGGGTTATATCCTAATTTTGCCATAGCACCTGTTGAAAAGATAATAATATCAAAAAGTGCATCAATAATGTGTTCAGGGTTATACTGCGCGTCTTTGGTAATATCCTTAGCGATTTCTTCCGCACGTTCTCGAGCATTGAGACTGTCATAATTTCCTGTACTCTCAAGAAGTTCTTCAATAATAAATGAAACTTCTTTTTTATGATCAAATCCGCGTTTGATAAGGCCTCGTTCACGATTCCACTGCACTATTTTTTCAAACATATTCATATACAAATTATATCATACTCAAACATCTTAAAATCATTCTAGCATTCGCGCGAATACTAGAATGATTTTTTGTATTCTCGGTGTATAGTATAATTATGAAAGGTAAACTTATTGTTATTGATGGAACTGACGGTTCAGGGAAGGCAACCCAGGTTGCACGATTAAAAGAACGACTTGCTGCAGAAGGTCACCAGGTTCAATCGCTGGATTTCCCGCGTTATTATGATAATTTCTTTGGCGGTCTCATTGGTGAATGCCTAGCTGGCAAGTATGGTGACTGGGCGGGAACTCATCCAAAAATCGCATCAGTATTATATGCAAATGATCGCGCAGAATCAGCACCACAAATCAAAACATGGCTGGAAAATGGTGATATCGTAATTTTGGATCGTTACGTATCTTCGAATCAAATTCATCAAGGTGGGAAAATTGATAATTCAGAAGAAAGACGTGAATTTATGCAATGGCTCGATACCTTGGAGCACGAGGTTCTCGGTATTCCGCGCCCTGATGCAATTTTATATTTAGACGTTTCGGTAAAAATTACTCAGGAATTATTGGTGAAAAAAGGTAACAAAGAATCTAAAAA
Source organism: Minisyncoccota bacterium (assembly GCA_937970115.1). Lineage (GTDB taxonomy): Bacteria > Patescibacteriota > Minisyncoccia > Phycocordibacterales > UBA1006 > UBA1006. Next base: position 10,962 of record CALBVO010000020.1, read on the forward strand.
ATACCTAGAAGGACAAGGGGATCAACATGAAAATAATATTGAACATTTAGAGGCTGCACGTGAATCAGGATTAAAAATGATTGCAGAGAACAATAACTGGATTCGTATTGGCTGCAGTCGCGAGGGCGATATCTTCTCTATAGATATTATTCACGGTCTGATTTATGAAAAAGTCCAAGATATTTTAAAAAGCTAATTATTAACAAAAACACCTTTCTGAAGGTGTTTTTTCATCTATCTTTTTGTATACTATATGTGTTATGAAAAAAATAATTATTACAATTGTGCTCTTAGGAATTATCGGAGCAGCGTGGTATTTACTATCACCACTATTTATTAACACAACGATAAATGAAGCGCCACCTATTACGAGTTCATATTCTGCAGATCAGATACGCGAAATTGTACTCGCAGATACTCAGGAAGATGAACCTGTATTAGATAATGAAGAAGTAGATATAACCACAACTATTCCCACAAAAAAACCTATTTTAGATACTACATATTTTCGTGAAACTGAAGATATGCCACAAGAAGAGATGGAAGACGTGGTTATGGATGAACCAATGCCAGAAGAATCAGAAACGTCCGTAGATATCCTTGGAAGTTTTGAATCAAAAAATAACTATTCAGGAAGCGGTCAAGTAAAAATAATTACCGATGGAAATAGTAAAATACTACGTTTTGAGAATTTTTCTGTAACCAACGGTCCTGATCTATTTGTAACTCTCAACAAAGGAGATGATCCAAAAGGTGAACATATTATTTTACAGAAATTAAAGGGTAACAAGGGTAATCAAAATTATGATATTTCTAATTATGATATAGATGATTTTAATTCAATATCTATTTATTGTCGTGCTTTCTCACGAGAATTTGCTACTGCGCAATTTTAAAAGACCTAGGGTCTTTTTATTTTTGCTATATACTTATTTGTATGACTTCGACGATTATTTTGTCTGATCTGCATTTAGGATCTACTAATATACATACAGAGCGCCTGGCCATGTTTTTGGAGGTTATTGCTGGTTTTGACCGTGTCATTTTAAACGGTGATTTTCTGGATGATCTCTGGGAATATAAAAAAACCATACAATCAGCATGGTCTCCGTTATTTGAATTATTAAAAACAAAAGATGTTATTTATGTGTTTGGTAATCATGATCCAGAAACACCAGCACTGATTGAGGCAACTTCAGCATTTATTTCTGAATATTATCATACTTATTATCTACCTGTCGCAGATAAAGAGTTGGTTATTATGCATGGGCAAACTATCTACCCGCGCCCCGTTGATCAACTCTATAGGCAGAGAAAAAACTGGTATGGAAAAATCTTTAATCGAATCGTTCGCGTTCTTTGGTATAGTTTCTATCCAGTTATCTTAACCGTTCGATTCTTTATCGAAAAAAAACAAGGTAATCTAGCCAAAATTCAGCGTAATGTCATCAAATTACAAAATGACAAAATGCGAGGATATGCAAAAGAGCATTTGAAACCACATCAGATTCTCGTATGTGGGCATAGTCATCTTCCAGAGTTTTCACCTGAATTACAATTCATTAACGAAGGAGCAAATTCATATGAACGTGTTGAATATTTGAGTATCCGAGATGAGAAAATGGAATTAGTTATAAGAGAATTATAAAAGTCTTAATAGGACTTTTTTGTTATAATGGGTTTATGAAAATAATACTTGTTGATGCGGTGCATACCTTTGTAGATAAAAATGGAAGTATTGATGAAAAATTATATTCATTGTTAGAAAAATTTGATAATAACAAAATCATCCTAACGAATGCTTCCAGAGCCAAATTCTCTCAATTTGGGCTTGATAAGGCTCCATACCCTGTATTTACTTTGGAAAAAAATCCAACAAAATTAGATTCAATATATTTTGAAACCTTGTTGAATGAAAATGATTTGTCACCAAATGATGTAATTTATTTTGAACATAATAGTGATGCAGTAAATTCTGCCCAAGGTGTTGGTATTATCAGTCATCATTTTGATCCAGAAAAACGCGATCTTAATTTATTAGAAGATTTTTTAAATAACAATATATGAAAACAATAGTTCTAGGTGGAGGATGTTTTTGGTGTATGGATCCAATTTTTCAAAAATTAGATGGGGTTGATAGTGTTGTTGTCGGTTACGCAGGGGGTGAAAAACCAAACCCAACCTATCGGGAAATTTGTACGGGAACGACCGGTCATGCCGAGGTTCTACAGCTTACTTATGACCCAGAAACCATTTCACTACAAAAAATATTTCAAATATTTTTTACTATTCACGATCCGACAACATTGAACCGTCAGGGCGCCGATCGAGGAACCCAATATCGCAGCATTATTTTATATCAAAATGACCAGGATATGATTTTAGCGAATCAATTAATTCATGGCCTGAATGAATTTGGAGCCTATCCTGATCCGATTGTTACCGAGGTTGTCCTATTACAGGAATTCTATCCAGCCGAGGAGTATCATCAAGATTATTTCAACAAAAATCCAGAACAATCATATTGCCAATTAGTAATTGCTCCTAAAATTGATAAATTTAATACGGTATTTGGAAAATAGTATTATGAAAAAACTTATTTCAAAAATAATGGACCATCCTTCGAACAGTGAGTACACTCAAAAAGGATACAAACCCTTATTCAGTATTCATAAACAATCATGCATTGTATTAATCGGTCAGGCGCCAGGAATTCGTGCACAGGAGGCTGATACACCATGGAGCGACCCGAGCGGTCAAAAATTGCAAGAATGGTTGGGGATTACACCCGAACAATTTTACGACCACAAAACGATTGCATTAGTTCCTATGGACTTTTATTATCCAGGCAAAGGCAAAACAGGTGATTTGCCCCCGAGGAAAGATTTTGCAGCTATGTGGCACCCACAGGTTTTTGCCGCTATGCCAAATTTAGAATTAAAAATCCTTATCGGTCAGTATTCTCAAAATTATTATCTGCTGAACAGGAAAAAGACCCTCACCGAAACGGTCAAAAATTACAAAGAATATATCAAAGACGGATTTTTCCCAATCCCGCATCCATCACCACGGAATAATATTTGGTTGAAAAAGAATCCTTGGTTTGAACAAGAGGTCGTTCCAGAATTACAAAAAATTATTAAATACAGTTTAAAAAACTAAAACTTACTTGTTTTAGTTTTTATTTTGTTACAATTAGATTATGAACGGACTTAGATCAAATCAGGTATTAGAGCTTCAAAAACAGTATGGGTTCAATGAACTTGCGCAAATACAAAAGAAATCATGGCTCAGCATGTTTGTAGATCAATTTAAAAATATACTGATTGTTATTCTGATTATTGCAGCAATTATTTCTGCATTCCATGATATTAAGGAGGCTATCGTTATCGGTATCATTGTGCTCCTAAATGGTGCGGTTGGATTTTTCCAAGAATTTAGAACTGAAAAAACCCTTGAGGCTTTGAATAAAATGATCAGCCCATCTATTCGCGTTATACGTGATAGTAAGGAGCAAATGATTGAAACTAGATTCCTTGTACCAGGTGATATTGTTGTATTAGGTGAGGGAGATAAAATCCCAGCTGACGGTGTGTTGGAAATTTCAAATGGAATCCGTGTTGAGGAGTCAGCTTTGACGGGCGAATCAGTCCCTGTTGAAAAAGGAAAAGATGCAGAGGTTTTTATGGGAACCGCATTGGTCCGAGGTTCAGGAATGATGCGTATTGTGTCTATTGGGCAGGAAACAAAATTCGGAGAAATTGCACGTCTAACCACTGACATAAAATCTACCCAATCTCCTATCCAAAAAGAGCTCGCTACTATTGGAGTATTTGTTGCAAAAATGACGGGAATTATTTCTGGGATTTTGCTAGTCGTGCATGTATTACGTAACATGAGTAGCTCAGAATCTTTGTTTGCCACTATTGCAGAAGGATTTATTTTTGCCGTTTCAGTTGCCATTGCTGCCGTACCGGAAGGATTACCAACAACGATTACTGTGGCATTAGCACTGGGCGCGTCAGTATTGGCAAAGAAAAATGCCATTATCAAAAAACTTTCATCTGCAGAGACACTGGGCACTGTTTCGACTATTTGTTCAGATAAAACCGGAACCTTAACGAAAAATGAAATGACCGTTCGCACCATCATCAGCTCTGATAACCAGCGAATCGAATTTGATGGCGTTGGATATAATCCAGATAATGGAGGAATTATTGGATCCATACAAGACTCACGCGAATTCTTGCGAATTGCAGATATCGCCTATTATTGTAATGAGGCAAAGCTGGTCAAAAACGACAATGGTGTTTCAATATTGGGTGATCCAACCGAGGCGGCGTTATTAACTATGGCGGAAAAAATTTATGATCATGGGTCTGACGATAGAACAAATTATGTCCAAGAGGCAGTATTTCCCTTTGATTCTGAGCGTAAACTCATGTCGGTTATTGCAACTAATACATACGAGAATTCGTTGGTATTTGTAAAAGGAAGTCCTGATCATGTGTTGGCAAAATGTACCCATTATTGGGACGGAAATGCATCGGTGGTTCTGACAGAAAAAATTCGTAACAATATTCAACACCATTATGATGAATTGGCAGGTGAGGCCTTACGTGTTCTGGCGACTGCATATAAACCAACAACCATACATCCAGAGACCATGGATCATGCCGAATCAGAATTGATCTATGTTGGGTTGATTGGAATGATTGATCCACCACGTGATGATGTCAAAGACGCCATTATTCAAACCAAACGAGCCGGAATTCGAACCATTGTCATCACCGGAGATTATGGAAAAACAGCTGGGGTAATCGCGGAGGAATTAGGTATTGTTGATGCAGGAAATTATCGAATTATTACCGGTTCAGAACTAGATACAATTTCAGATGATGAATTAGCACAAATTCTCAATAACAAAAAACTGGGTGTATTATTTGCTCGATCACTCCCAGCACAAAAAATGCGTATCGTAGAGGCCTTGCAGAAAAATGGTGAGGTAGTCGCCATGACCGGAGACGGCGTCAACGACGCTCCTGCATTAAAACGTGCAGATATTGGTGTGGCTATGGGTATCACAGGAACCGAGGTATCCAAAGAGGCAGCGACCTTAATATTATTGGATGATTCATTTTCGACGATTGTACGTGCCGTCAGAGAAGGGCGACGTATTTATGATAATTTGAAGAAATTTGTTCTCTACACGCTTTCTTCGAATGTGGGTGAGTTGGTTGTAATATTTATTTCAATCCTTTCTGGTATCC